>CAZRPB010000062.1:0-10969 GCA_964601955.1 uncultured Klebsiella sp.
ACTTGAGGAACTCGTAGCGCTCGGTGTTGCGGCCGAACTCCTGGCGGAGGTTCTCCAGGAAGGAGGAGGCGGATCCGGCTCGGTCGACCTGCACCGAGTGGTCCACCACGAGGTCGACCGGGACGAGCGGCTCGATGACGGCGGAATCTTTGCCGAGCTTGGCGACGGCCTCGCGCATGGCGGCGAGGTCGACGAGCAGGGGGACTCCGGTGAAGTCCTGCAGCACGATGCGCGCGACGACGAACGGGATCTCGGTGTCGACGGGCTTCTTCGCGTTCCAAGCCGCCAGGGTGCGGACGTCGTTCTCGGTCACGGCGACGCCGTCGCAGTTGCGCAGCACGGATTCAAGGACGAGGCGGATGGAGACCGGCAGGCGGGAGATTTTGCCGAGTCCGGCCTCCTCCAGGGCGGGCAGGGAGCAGAAGCTGCCGGTCTTGCCTCCGGCGGAGAAGGGGCGGAGGGCGTTGAAGGGGACTTTGGAGGCCATGGGGCGATTAGTAGGGAAAAGGGACAGGAGGCAAAAACGAAGAAGGCGGCCGGGGCAAGCCCGACCGCCTTCGGTCGCGTCCTTCAGGATGTCCTCAGGCCTCGACCGCCTTGCGGATCTTGGCGAAGTTGGGCATCGAGCTCGGGTCGCGCTTCACTTCGGAGTGGATGACGTTGCCGTTCTTGTCGGCCACGAAGACGGAGCGCTTAGAGACGTTCAGGAACCCGAACTTCTCGGGAATGACCCGGGTGTCCTTGACCTTGAAGGCCTTGGTGGCGACGCGGTTGAAGTCCGACAGGAGCGTGACGGTGATGTTGTTGGCCTTGGCCCATGCCTCCTGGGCGAAGGGGCTGTCCACGGAAATCGCGATCACGTCGGCATTAAGGGACTTATATTCGTCCAGCAGGCCGGAGACCTTGCACATTTCATCGGTGCAGACGCCGGTGAAGGCCAAGGGGAAGAAGAGAATGACGGTCTTTCCCTTGCCGACGTTGCGCCGGATGCTGACGTCGACGACGTTGGCATCGACTTTCTGCTTCAAGGTGATTTCGGGCAGGGGCTGGCCGATTTTGAGGGGCATTGTGAGTTGGGGATGAGGTTCAGACGGAAAAATGCCCTTAAAACCCTTAAATGCAAGGGCTTACCCTCAAAAACGGGCTTTTAAACCCTTTTTTACAAGCACCACCCGCTATGGGGGTAGTTGTTAAGAATCACTTAAACCCAAGCGGTTGAACCACTTGCGCTGTTTTCTGACGAGGGCCCAGGTGTCGAGGTTGATCCGCTCGGCCAACGCTTCGCGCGGCAATCGACGGCCTCCTTCGAGCCAGTCCATGGTCGCCCGATATCCGACCGCTCTGGCGCTGGGCAGTTCGGGGTCGAGGTTGAGGCTCAGCAGCCATTCCGCCTCCTCAATGAGCCCTTGGGACAGCATGGATTCGGTTCTGAGGGCGATCCTCCTCCTCAGCTCGTCATCCGGGCGGTCCAGAAGGTCACAGGTGATCTTGCACCCCTCGAAGGGACCGGGGCGGGTCAGGAAGGCCTCCCTGAGTTCGGTCAGCGGCCTGCCGGATGAAAGCCGGCGTTCAAGCGCCTTGGCGACCCTGATCGGATTGCGAATGTCCAGCCAGTCAGGGAGAGGCGCTGACTCGACCTCGCGCAGTCGTGCGAGCAGCGGTTCCAGCCCGGAATTGAAAAGACGGCGGACTTCTTCGCTTACTGCCGGCGGGATTTCCACCTCATCCGCGACCGGCCCGAAGAAGGCCGCGAGGTAGAAACCGCTGCCGCCCGTGACAAGGATGCGGCGGCCCCGTTCGGCGGCGGCTTGGACGGCCTGTCTGGCGCACTCCACGTAACGGGTCACCGAAAAGCGTTCGGTCGGGTCCGCCAGATCGATCCCATGGTGTCGGACCAGGGACTGCTGCTCGCGGGTCGGCTTGGCGGAGCCCACGTCCATGCCGCGGTAGACGCACACCGAGTCGCAGGAAAGAATCTCCGCGTCGTGGGCTTCGGCCCAGGCGATGGCCGCGTCGGTCTTGCCGGCCGCGGTCGGACCCGTGAGGACGTGGATCTCGGTCCTTTCTCCGGTCACGGACGCTTCGCCCATTCCAGGAAGAACGTGAGCAGAAGCACCGCGGCCGGAGCGGTCAGCACGAGGCTGTCGACGAGGTCGAGCGCGCCGCCGATGCCCGGGATCGTCGCGCCCGAATCCTTGGCGCCCGCCTGTCGCTTGAACGCCGATTCCACGAGGTCAGAGGGGACGCTGAGCGCGGCCAGGGGCAGGGCAAGCAGCGCCGCCTTCCAGGGAACCATGAAGCTCAGCCCGAGCGGTCCGCCGCAAAGCCAGGCGAATCCCGCGGAAGCCAGGGCGGAAAGGACGAGCCCCCCCGCGCAGCCCTCCCAGCTCTTGGCCGGGCTGATGTGCGGCGCGATCTTGTGCCGCCCGAAGGGAACGCCGAAGAGCAGGCCGCCCACGTCGGTGAACTTGGTCGCGACTACGACCCAGAGGACGTAGTAGAGGCCGACCGGCTGGCGGGCCAGCAGCACGCCGTCCTCCATGCGGGCGATTCCGACCAAGGAGGAGAGCATGAAAGGGACGTAAAGGAAACCGTAGAGGGTGGGGAGTGACTTCAGGAGCGCGGGCGCCTCGCCGGGTCGGCGCAGCACGCTCAGCAGGTGAAGACCGAAGCAGAGCGCAGCCGCGTTCAGGGCGGGGCTGGCCCTCAGCCTCTCGGGCGCCATGAAGAAGAGGCCGAAGAGCAGCGCGGCTCCGGCGAGGAGGCCTCCGGGACTGTGACGCCTCACGCCCGGGATGTCGCCCGTGAGACGGTAGAACTCATGTTGCGCCGCCAGCGTGAGTCCGGCCAGCAGGAGGAAGGCGGCCTGCTCGGCCATGGAGAAGAAGCCGCCGACCCAGATGACCAGGCCGATCACGACCCAGAGGCCGACGGTGCTGAGGGCGCGATGCATCATGGCGCGGGCGGCGCCCCCTGCACCTGCTGGCCCGTCATCCCGAACCTGCGCTCTCTGGACCGATAGTCGTCGAGGGCCGCCTCGAGCTGAGGCCGTCCGAAGTCGGGCCAGTATTCCTTGGCGATGTGAATCTCGGCGTAGGCGGACTGCAGAAGCAGGAAGTTGCTCAGCCTGAACTCTCCGGAAGTGCGGATGATCAGGTCAGGGTCCGGCAGTCCCGCCGTGTCGAGCCTGGATTCCAGTACGGCCCAGTCGATCTGCTCCGCCCGGAGACGTCCGGCCGCGACCTCCTCCGCGAGCTTCCGGGCGGCCTGCGCGGCCTCCTGTCGGGCTCCGTAGTTGAGCGCGACGACCAGGGTGAACGCATCGTGTCCTGCGCTCGCCTCGACCGCTTCGAGCAGCGGCCCGCGGGCGAAGTCGGGCAGCGAGGCCACGTCTCCGATGACCCGCAGGCGGACCTTGCGCCTGTGCAGCCTGGAAAGATGGGCGCGGAGCAGCCATTCCCCCAGCTTGAACAGCCCGCTGACCTCCTCCTGCGGGCGTTTCCAGTTCTCCGCGGAGAAGGCGAATACGGTCAGCGTGCCGATGCCCAGGTCGATGCACGCGTCGATGACTTCGAAGAGCCGTTCCGCGCCGCGCCGATGCCCCTCCAGTCTGGGCAGGCCGCGGGCGGCGGCCCACCTGCCGTTTCCGTCCATGATGATGCCCACGTGCCGCGGCAGCGCGCGAGCGGGGGCGGTGTCATCGGGCGGGGCCACGTGGGTGGTTGTGCTTCCCCCGGCGGGGCTGGCAACCGCGAATCAGCGGGCCTCCGCGGCCGGCTCGGCGGCCGCGATCAGCACGCCGGGGAAGCCGGCGGCCCGGGCTGCGGAGCAGACGGACATGAAGTCGCGCATCATGAGGGCGCCGTCGGCCTTGATGAGCACCGGGCGTGCCGAACCTCCCGTCGCGGCGACCCGCTTGAGCTCGGAACCCAGGCCGGCGGAGTCCACGACCCGCCCTCCGACGACATAGACGCCCGTCCCGCGTGTCGAGACGAGGGTGACGGTCAGGGCGGTGCGCGCCATCTCAGCCGTCGCGACCTTCGGGGCGTCCAGGCTGCGTGAAAGCGCCGGTGACTTCGAGCCGTCGAATCCCACGTACATGCCCGGGGCGTAGACGAAGTCGGAAGCGAGGGCGGCCACCAGCGCGGCGCAGACGGCCACGAGCGCCAGCGGTGCGGCGTCCACGCCCTGCCGCGCCTTGCGCACGCGCCTCAGGACTCCAAGCGGGGTCTCCTTCATGCTTTCTCGGTCGGTTTCTCCGCGGGCAGTTCATGCCGGACGAAGGTCTGGATGGAGTGGGCGGCGAACTCCATCTCGGTGACGATGGAGCGCACCCTGCCCACCAGGAAGTGGTGTGCGAGGGAGCATACCGCGGAGACCGTAAGGGCGAAGCCGGCCACGGCCAGGGCTTCCTGCGCGTGGCCGAGCAGCGAGTCGGCCGAGGCGTAGACGCTGCCGTCGCGCATGGCCGTGACGAAGTCGAACCCGGCCAGCGTCGCGCCCGCGAGGCCGACCAGCGGCGCCGTGCGGCCGATGGAGGCGATCGTGCCCAGTCTCCGCTCGAGCACGGGCAGTTCCAGAAGCGCGGCCTCCGTGGCGGCCGCCCGCATGGCCTCGCCGCCCTGGTCGAGCCTCAGCAAGGCCGCCTTCACGACCCGCGGGACGGGGCCGGGAGACTCTTCGCACGCCGCCAGGGCTTCCAGCGGCCTGCCGGCCCTGAGATTGTTGCGCACGCCTTCGATGAAGTCGGAGGAGAGCACCAGGCCCCGGTGGAGGAACATCGCGCGCTCGATCACGAAGACCACCGCGACGAACGTCATGGGCAGGAGGATCCAGACGAAGGGCCCGGCGTCGAAGGGGAAGGTGAAGGCGAGGCTCATTTCTGGGCGGTGGGATTGGACTGGGCGCCCTCGAGGGCGGCAAGTTTGCTTTCAGCCAACGCGTGGCCCGGGAGCCTGTGCTCGGAAGCCTTGGTCTCGCGGTTGTAGTCGAGGATGAGCCTGCAGGCCGCGGCGGCCTCCTTGCGGTCGCCCGTCTGTTCGCAGGTCTCGGCCAGCAGCAGCAGGGAGCGCGAGATCCACAGCCTTGCGGCGGAGGACGTCGCCGAGGCCGGCTCCGAGCGGAGCATCACCCCGTTGGCGGCGAGCAGGGCCCTGGCCTCACGCCGGCTGGCGGCGGCGTCGGCTCCGCCTTCCGCCTTGGCCCGTTCCAGCAGGGAGAAGGCCTGCTTGTGCCTGGCTTCAAGCCTGACGTCGGCCGCGTCCTTGCCCCAGGTGTCAGCCACGCGTTCGTAGGCGGCTGCCGCGCGGGCCGCGCGTTGGCGGTCGATCTGGCCCGTTCGGTCAGGTCTCTGCTCGGCCTGGCCCAGCAGGGCGTCCGCCCGCGCCATCTCTGCCGCGGGTCGCGAGGGGTCGGAGGGCGCGTCTCGGATGAGGTCATCAAGCACGCGCAGGGCCTTGTCGAAATCTCCCAGCGTGCGGAGCATTTCGGCGCGACGCAGGGACGCATGGAAGGCGAGGGGCCCGACGGGCGCGCTCTCCGAGAAGCGTTCAAGCAGTTCGACCGCTTCGCGCAGCCTCGCCTGTCCCTCGGTGGCTGACAGCAGGGCCGCCTGCTCGGCGGCCTCATAGAGGCCGAGCCTCGAGAAGTCCCGCAGCTCGGCCACATCCTTGAACCCGTCGGCGAGGGCCGTGAAGGCCGCCTGGGCTTCGGCATGCCGGCCCATCCGTGAGAGCTCACGGCCTTCGAACAGGTAGGAGGACGCGGTGGCGGCGGTCTTTCCGTAGCGCGTCCTGAGTTCTTTGAGTTCCTGCTGGTTCCGGGCGGTCAGCGTCTCGCCCTCGCTGCCGGTGAGGGCGCGTATCCTGAGGAGCGCGACCTGTCCGCGCAGTCCCGGCAGTTCCGCCCGCAGGGCGGCGGGGGCGTCGGAAGGCAGGGACTCCAGCGCGGCGGAGATTTTTTCGGCGATCTGGGCGGCCTGCTGTCTCTGTCTCATCGCCAGCGCGATGAGCGCGCGCTGCCAGTCGAAGCGCAGCGTGAAGTCCGCACGCGAGCCTGCCAGCAGGGGCTGGAGCCGGGTCAGGATGCGGGAGGCCTCGGCGGCCTGTCCTGAACGGCGGACTGCGTCCACCAGATTCCACGTCGCTGCCCAGCGGGCCTCGGCCGTGACCGAACCGCGTCCTCTTGCCGAATCCTCGATGACTTCGGCGGCGCGTTTCCATTGCACCGGGTCATCCCCTTGGGAAAGAAGGCAATGGATGCGCTGATGAAAGGCGCCGACGGCCAGGTCGGGGGCGCTTGTCCGGGTCTGGACTGAAGCGTAGGTCTTCTCCGCCAGGGCGAAGTCCCTGGCCAGGAAAAGGCAGTCCGCCGAGACGGTGCGCAGGACGTCCGCCCGGGGGGATGCGTCTCCCTCGGCGAGCGTGGCGAGATGCGTCGCGGCGAGCCGGTAGGAGCCTTCACCCCAGGCCGCCAGCGCCAGCGTACGGACGGCCTCCCGCGCAAGAGGGCTGGCGGGTGACTCACGCAGGAGGTCTTCGGCCGCAAGCCTCGCCTTCTCCCGGTTGCCTGCGGCAAGCATGAGCTGAGCGCGCGCAAGGTGGATGGAGTCCAGCACCTCAGGGTCGCGTGGGCAGAGGAATCCCCCTCCGGAGGGGGATGCGCGCATCAGGAAGTCGTGGGTCTCGTTGGCGACTCCGGCCGCGGCCGCCGCGTCGGATTCGCCCGCCGCGGCCGCGACCAGGGCGCGCAGCGCCGTGACACGGATGCGTGCGTCGGCCCGGTTACGGGCGGCCTGCCTGAGGCGGTCGCGTCCGTCCAGGGAGGCCGGCCCAAGGATCAGTCCCGCAAGAAGGTCGGCCTCGGCCTGACGTTCGGCCGAGAACGGTCCTGCGGCGGCCAGGGCGCGCGCGGCCTCCTGAGGTCTTCCGAGGCGGGAAAGCGCCAAGGCGAGGTTCCTCGAGTAGGCGAAGGACAGCCCCGTGCCACGGGCGGATTCGGTAAGCTCACGAAGTGCCACCAGCGACCGTTCATCGACTTTGCCCGACCGGACCAAGGCGAGTCCTCCCAAGGCCTCCATGCGGGCGCGCTGGGCGGGCGAGACCGCCTCCCTCAGCGCCGATTCGCGAGCCGTGGAGGCCGACGCCAGGTCGCCCGAGGCTTCCGCGACCATCCACCGGAGCGTCCAAGCCCATCCCCGTTCCTCCGGAGCCGCCCTTTCCGGTTGAGCGTCGGCGGCGTGGGCCGCCGCGGCCGTCAGGTCGTTGAGCAAGGCCGCGATCAGACCTTCGCGCAGGGATTTGGCGGGGGATGGTTGGAGGAATTTCAGCGCGGCCTGAGCTTCCGTGATGCGTGAACGCTCGATGAGGGCGGAGGCCAGGCCTAGCCCTGCCTTTTCTCGCTCAGCTTCGGAAATGGACGCATCGGAAAGCGTGGCCGCGAAAAGTTCAGCCGCCGTTCCTGAGAGTCCTGACGCCAGAGCCTCCTCGGCGAGGGCGATCCGGGTGCGTCGCGCATGAGCCGGGGTGCCGCGGGCGGCAGGGTCGGAGTCCAGGGCCGTCGGAGGGGTCTGCTGGCCCCCGCAGCAGACCGCCAGGAACAGAAGGGCGACGTGAAGGGGCCGCGGCATCGCCTCGGACGATGACCGAACCCGGCCGGCGGGCAAGAGGCGAGTGCCGCTCAGGCCTTGTCCAGACCGAACGCCGTGTGGACGGCCCGGACCGCCGCATCGGCCTTGGCGGGGTCGACCGCGACCGAGATCTTGATCTCGGAGGTCGTGATGAGCTCGCTGTTGACGCCGACGGATGCCAGAGCCTTGAAGAGCGTGCCGGCGACCCCGGGGTGGGAGATCATGCCCACGCCGACGATGGAGAGCTTGGAAATCTCACCGGCGGAACGGACCGAGCCGCAGCCAAGCCGCTTGAGCGTCTGCCCGACGGCCTTCTCGACGCGGGCGAACTGGTCGGTCGTGACCGAGAAGGTGAGGTTCGCCCTGCCGTCCTTGCCGAGGTTCTTGATGATCATGTCGACGCTGAGTCCGGCCTCGCCGAGGTCGTCGAAGAGGGCGGCGACCGCCTCGGGAGAGTCGGTCAGGTCGGAGACCGTCACGCGGGTCTGCAGGCGGTCGAGGGCGACGCCGGCGATGACGGCGTCCTCCAGGGTCTTGTCGATGGCTTTCACGATGGTTCCGGGTTGGTCGTTGAAGGAGGATCGCACCTCGAAGGGCACGTTGTATTTCTGCGCGAACTCGACGGAGCGGGACTGCATGACCTTGGAGCCGCTGGAGGCCAGTTCCAGCATCTCCTCGTAGGAGATCTCGGGCAGCTTGCTGGCGGCGAGGACGATGCGCGGGTCCGCGGTGTAGACGCCGTCGACGTCGGTGAAGATCTGGCAGAGGTCGGCCTTGATGGCGGCGGCCACGGCGATGGCGGTCAGGTCGGAGCCTCCGCGTCCGAGGGTGGTGACTTCGCCCGTTTCGGTGACGCCCTGGAATCCGGCCACGACCACGACCTTGCCTTCCTCGAGCCGGTCGCGGATGTCGCCGCCCGTGATGCGCGTGATGCGGGCGCGCGTGTGCACGTCGTCGGTGAAGATGCCCGCCTGGGCGCCGGTGCGTGACACGGCCGGCACGCCGATGGCATGCAGGGCCATGACGGTCAGGGCGATGGTCTCCTGCTCTCCGACCGCCATCAGCACGTCCATCTCGCGCTCGTCCGGAAGCTTCTGCAGGGCCTTGGCCCGCGCGATCAGCTCATTGGTCACGCCGCTGCGCGCCGAGACCACGACGACCATCCGGTTCCCTTTGGACCACTGCTCCTTGACCTTGGCGGCGACGTTCTGGATCCGGTCGACGTTGCCGACGGAGGTGCCGCCGTATTTCTGGACGATCAGGGCCATGGATCAGGATTCAGGCGAGAAGATGCGCAGCACCACCGGCTCCTCCAGGACCGTGCGCAGGCCCTTGAGGCCTCGGACGACGGCGGCCATCCGGCGCTCATTGACGGGGTAGGTCGAAAGCGTGACGGTTCCCCGACCCTGGTTCGGGTGCTCGTACTGGATGACGCGGGCGATCGAGACCTTGTGGCGGGAGAAGACGCGGTAGACGCCCTCCGACACGCCGGCCTGGTCAAGCAGGGAGAGACGCAGGTAGAACGGCGCGACGATCTCCTCCTCGTCCGCCATGCGCAGCGCGCGGCCGGACTTCTCGCGCGCCGCCAGGGCTTCGCCGGAAAGTCCCTGCGGGGCCGCGCCCGTCAGGGCGGCGATGGCGTCCACGATGTCGCCGATCACCGCCGAAGCGGTGGCGTCACCGCCCGCGCCCCGACCCGCGAGGGTGGTGGCCCCGACGACGTCGCCCTTGAGCGTGATGCCGTTGTTGACGCCGGAAACGCGCGCGAGGATGTCCCGGTTGGGGACGAGGGCGGGGTAGACGCCCACGGTCATCCAGTTCCGTCGGAAGTCGCGACGCACCACGGCGAGGTGCTTGAGGGCGAAGCCGAAGCGACGGGCGAAATCGATGTCGGCCGGGCCGATCTTGCGGATGCCTTCGACGAGGGTGCGGTTGCGCGGCGCCCACTTGCCATGGGCCAGCCAGGCGAGGATCGAGGCCTTGTGCCAGGCGTCGATGCCGTCGACGTCGAGGGTCGGGTCGGCCTCGGCGTAGCCGAGTTCCTGCGCCTCCTTCAGGGCGTCCGCGAAGGACAGGCCGTCCTCGCCCATGCGGGTGAGGATGTGATTGCAGGTGCCGTTGAGGATTCCGACGATCAGCTCGAACCGGTTCGCGACGAGGCCTTCGCGGATGGCCTTGATGATGGGGATGCCTCCGGCGACGCTGGCCTCGAACAGGAACTGTCCGCCGTGCCGCCGGACGGCCCGGAAGATCTCGGGGCCGTGTTCGCAGAGCAGCGCCTTGTTGGCGGAGACGACGACCTTGCCCAGGCGCAGGGCGCGGAGGGTGAGCTCGCGGGCCCGCGTGGTGCCGCCGATGAGCTCGCAGACCACGTGGACCTTCGGGTCGTCGATGATGGCGAGAGGGTCGGAGGTGAGCCGGGATGAGGGGATCCTGACCGCACGGCGCTTGCGGAGGTTGCGGACGGAGGCCCCGCGCAGGTCGATGCGCACCCCGAGGCGGGCCTCGAGGTCGGCCTTCTTCTCGGTCAGGTGCTTCCAGACTCCCTGGCCGACGGTGCCGAGGCCGAGGATGCCGATGCCGATGGTGCGAGGGGCGGTCATGGAGAGGTCAGGCCTGCTTGACGAAGCGGTTTTCGGTGCCGTTGAGCAGCCGGCCGATGTTCGAACGGTGCGTCCAGACGTTGAACACGGCGATGGCCGCGGCGAACCAGATCTGGACCGGTCCGAACTTCAGGTCGGTGAACTGAGGCAGGATCCAGCAGGACAAGGGCAGGGAAAGGCCCAGCGCCAGCGAGGCGAGGGAGACGTAGCGTGAGGCCAGGAACACCAGTCCCCAGAGCGTTGCGCCGATGACGATCGGGACGGGCAGGAGCACCAGGAGGCCGCCGATGGTGGAGGCCACGCCCTTGCCCCCCTTGAACTTGAGGAAGCAGGAGAAGCAATGCCCGAGCAGCGTGCCGACGAAGCCGGCGACGCAGACCGTGAAATGGACGTCGGTCGCCGCGGCCGTCTCGTCCACGCGGAGGAGCAGGTGCGGCAGGCCGGCGCCGACGAGTCCCTTGAGGACGTCGAGAGCGAAGACGAGATTTCCGGGGCCCTTGCCGAGGACGCGTTTGACGTTGGTCGCGCCCGGGTTTCCGGAGCCTTCCTTGAGGATGTCCACGCCGTGCCGCTTCGCCACCAGCACGGCGAAGTTGACGGAGCCCACGAGATAGCCGAGCCCGAAGAAGATGGCGACGGCCGCGAACATCGCTCAGGCTTCGATCAGCTTGGCGCTGACGATCGCCGGATTGCGCAGGATCTCGGCGAGGGCGGAGGCGCCGGGGGCGCTGTCCAGCTG
>CAZRPB010000063.1:0-2970 GCA_964601955.1 uncultured Klebsiella sp.
CCGACCCCCAGATCAAGGACGAGGCCGGACGTCACGTCGACGAACGCATGGCGGACGAGGCGGGCAAGTTCATGCGTGCCAGCAAGGGACGCCCGTTCTTCATCAACTTCTGGCTGTTCTCCGTTCACTCCCCGTGGAACGCCCGCGCCGACTACATCGAGCACTTCAAGAAGAAGACCGACCCCGCGAACCCGCAGAAGAATCCGCTCTATGCGGCCATGGTGAAGAGCATGGATGACGCCGTGGGGCGGCTGCTCCGGCACCTCGATGAGTCCGGCGAGGCCGACAACACCATCATCGTCTTCTGGTCGGACAACGGCGGCTATGCCTACCCGCCCAAGAAGACCGAACCGGAGGGCTACGCGGACATCCCCGCCACCAGCAACCTGCCTTACCGGAGCGGCAAGGCCTCCCTCTACGACGGCGGCACGCGCGAGCCCGGCATCGTCGTCTGGCCCGGCAAGGTGAAGGCCGGCACCACCGCTGACTTCCTCATCCAGTCGACCGACCTCTATCCCACGCTGATCAACGTCGCCGGAGGCGTGACCAAGCCCGGCCAGAAGATCGACGGATTCGACCAGACCGCGACCCTGCAGGGAGGACCGGCGGTCCGCCAGCGCATCTTCTGCCACTTCCCGCACGGCAACGCCACGCGTGACTCCGTCATGGACGGCTTCTACGCCGGCTCCTACGTCCGCCAGGGCGACCTGAAGCTCATCCGCTTCTACGGACGCGCCGAGGACGGCTCCGACGAACTGGAACTCTACGACCTGGCCAAGGACCCCGGCGAACGGAACAACCTCGCCAAGGAGCGCGCCGCCGAGGCCGCGGAGCTCAACGACCTCATCCAGCTCTACCTGGCGGACAACGAGGCGGTGGTCCCGCGCTACAACGGCGAGCGCGCGAAGGCCGCCCCCGCGGCGAAAAACGCCAAGGCCGCGCCGAAGAAGAAAGCCGCCGCGGCGGACGACCTCCCCGGCGGGTGGAAGAACCGCGCGGGCGCGGCGTCCGTCAAGGACGGCGCCCTCCGGGTCGAATCCAAGGGGCCGGACTCATTCCTGGGAGTCGCTGCCGGGCTCAACGCGGGCACCGCACGGCTGACCTTCCGCATCCGCGCAGCGCAGGCCGGCGAGGGCCGCATCGCGCTCCTCAACGGCGCGGGCTCCGCGGAGACGCTGGCCGTGCCCTACAAGGCGTCAGGTGAAGCCGTCTGGCAGGAGATCTCGGTGGAACTGCCCGTGAAGGAGAAGGCCGGCATCCTGCGCCTGTATCTGCCCGGCGGCTCCGCAGCGGTCGAGCTCGACGACATCGTGCTCACGCCTGCCCAGGGAGAGGCCCGGCGCTGGTCTTTCTGACATGAGATTCCCCGCCCTCCTCAGCCTGCTCGCCCTGCCCTTCCTGGGACACGCGGCCAAGCCCAACGTCCTGTTCATCTTCGCGGATGACCACGCCTACGATGCGGTACACGCGCTCGGCGGCAACGAAGTCCGCACCCCGAACCTCGACCGCCTGGCCGCGGGCGGCACGGTCTTCACCCACGCCTACAACATGGGGTCATGGTCCGGCGCCGTCTGCGTGGCCAGCCGCACCATGCTCATCACCGGACGCTCCGTCTGGCGCGCCAACGAAGTCTATGGAAAGAAGACCGAGGCCGAGCGCGCCGCCGGACGTCTCTGGCCGCAGATGATGTCGAAGGCCGGCTACGCCACCGCGATGACCGGCAAGTGGCACATCACCGCCGACGCGACGAAATGCTTCGACGTCGTGAAGGACCTGCGCGCCGGAATGCCCAAGGACACCAAGGCCGCCTACGGCCGCCCGACTTCGCCTGACCATGACGAATGGAGCCCCTATGACACCGCCCTCGGCGGCTACTGGCAGGGCGGCAAGCACTGGAGCGAGGTGGTCGGCGACAATGCCGTGGGCTTCCTCGACGCCGCCAAGGGCTCGGACCGTCCGTTCTTCGCCTACGTCGCCTTCAACGCGCCGCACGACCCCCGGCAGTCGCCGAAGGAATACGTCGACCTCTATCCGCGGGACAAGGTGGCCGTGCCCGCGAGCTTCCAGCCCGAATACCCGCACGCCAAGGCCATCGGCGCCGGCAAGGGCCTGCGCGACGAGGACCTCGCGCCCTTCCCGCGCACCGAGCTGGCCGTGCGCACGCATCGCCAGGAATACTACGCGATCATCACGCACATGGACGCGCAGATCGGACGCATCCTCGACGCGCTGGAACGGAACGGGCAGGCCAAGGACACCTGGATCATCTTCACCGCCGACCACGGCCTGGCCGTCGGCAGGCACGGCCTGATGGGCAAGCAGAACATGCATGACCACAGCCTGCGCGTGCCTTTCATCGTGAAGGGCCCGGGCGTGACCGCCGGCGCGCGCCTCGACGCGCCGATCTACCTGCAGGACGCCATGGCGACCGCCCTTGACGTCGCGGGCGCCGAGCGTCAGCCGCAGGTCGAGTTCCGCAGCGTGCTGCCCCTCCTCAGAGGCGACCAGTCCGGCCGACGCGACGCGATCTACGGCGGCTACCTCGAGCTGCAGCGCGCCGTCATCCAGGACGGCTGGAAGCTCATCGCCTACCCGAAGGCCGGCGTCTTCCGCCTCTACCACCTGGCGAAGGACCCCGAGGAGCTGAAGGACCTCGCCGCCGACCCCGCCCTGCGCGAGCGGCGCGCCGCCCTCTTCGGACGCCTCAAGGCGCTGCAGAAGGAGCTGGGGGACAAGCTCGACCTCTCGGCGATGGCCTCCCTGCTCTGAAGACATGTTCCGCACGCTCCTCCTTGTTCTCGCAGCCCTGACGGCCGAAGCCGCGCGCAAGCCGAACATCCTGGTCATCTTCAGCGACGACCATGGCTGGGCCGACCTCGGGGCGAACGGGGCCGACAAGGACATCCGCACGCCCGAACTGGACAGGCTGGCGCAGGACGGGGTGCGGTTCACGCAGGGCTACGTGACCGC
>CAZRPB010000063.1:3070-4885 GCA_964601955.1 uncultured Klebsiella sp.
GCGCCGCACCTGGTGACCGACACCCGTTTCCGCGTGGAGGTGCAGACCGAAGCGGCGCTCTCGTTCCTCGAACGTCGCAAGGCCGACTCCGAACGCCCTTGGTTCCTGTATCTGGCTTGGTATGCGCCGCACGTGCCTCTGGAATCACCGGAGCCATGGTTCTCCCGCACTCCGGCGCATCTGCCGAAGGAACGCCGCCAGGCGCTTGCGATGATCGCGGCGATGGACGACGGACTGGGGCGCATCCGACGCAAGCTCGCGGAGAACGGCGCCGACAAAGACACCCTCATCTTCTTCATCGCCGACAACGGCGCGCCGTTGGGCAAGGCTTGGGACGGCTCGCTCAACCTGCCGATGCGCGGACAGAAGGGCATGGTCAGCGAGGGCGGCAACCGCGTGCCCTTCGTGGCCGCCTGGCCGGGACGCATCCCCGCCGGCACGGTGCATGCCTTGCCCGTCATCTCGCTGGACGTCGCCGCGACCGCCGTGGCCGCAGCGGGACTGCCCGCGGATCCGGCGCTGGACGGCGTCGACCTCATCCCCCGTCTCAACGGCGCAACGGCCACGCCTCGCACGCTCTACTGGCGCTGGGGCTCGCAGGCAGCCGTGCTCGAGCACCCACACAAGCTGGTGCTGCTGGGGGACCGCACGAAGCTGCTCTTCGACATCACCGATCCCGCCGGCGAGGACGCCGAGGCGGACCTGCGGAAGAGCCGCCCCGAAGTCGCTGCCGCGCTGGAACAGAAGCTCAAGGACTGGGCGGCGACGCTCAAGACCCCCGGACTGCCCACCTCCTTGGACCGGCACCACGAGGAGCTCTTCGCCACTGGGGGCATCACCAAGGCGACTCAGGGCGCAGGCACCCCGCCCGGGCAGGCAGAATGGATCTGCCGCAACGGAAAAGCTGAACTCCGCGACGGCGCCCTGCGCATTACCCCGGAAGGGACCAAACGGTCCTTCATCGCCAAGACCGGCATCGACCTCAAGGGGCCCATCACGATCGTGCTCAAGGGCGCCGGAGCCGGCGGCAAGGGAGCCGTCAGCTGGCGGACCGAAGGCCAGGAGGACTTCCTTCCCTCCAACGTCCAGGACTTCGATTGGCCCGCGGACGGACAGGAGTCGAAAGTCATGCTGCCGGTCATGCAGAAGGTCATCCACCTCCGTCTGATGGCGCCCGCAGGCGGGACTCAGGCTGGCCTGCGATCCATCCGCGTCATGGCCCCGAACGGGGAGAAGGTTTGGGATTTCTCGGGTCGCTGAGGGATTCGGAATCGGAGACCTCTTCGACCAAATAGGGCAATCAACCCCCAAACCTCCCCTTGAAACCTGACGGGGGGTGGACAAGTCTTACTTTGCTGGCGACCCCTCAGGCCCAGGCGGCCCATGACCCCGGTCATGCTAACGCCCGCCGACCGGCAACGGTCATCTACTAAGCCCATTTCCAACGATGCGTCACCCCCTCGCCCTCCTCCTGCTCGCGGCCTCGCTAGGCGCCGCGGAAGTCGTGCCGGAGAAGATCGTCTTCAACCGGGACATTCGCCCCATCCTGGCTGACAAGTGCTTCCACTGCCACGGTCCCGACCCCGGCACCCGCAAGGCAGGCCTCCGCCTCGACACCGAAGCCGGCTTCTTCATCGCAGCCGAGAGCGGAGACGCTCCGGTCGTGAAGGGCGACGCCGCCAAGAGCCCGCTCTACCAGCGCCTCATCACCAAGGACAAGGACGACCTCATGCCGCCTCCTGAGTCCCACAAGGAGCTCAAGGAACATGAGATCGCCCTGCTCAAGGCCTGGATCGCGCAGGGCGCGCCGTGGCA
>CAZRPB010000063.1:4985-10927 GCA_964601955.1 uncultured Klebsiella sp.
CGCGCCCGCTACTGGCTGGACGCCGCGCGCTATTCGGACACCCACGGGCTCCACTTCGACAAGTATCGCGAGATCTGGCCTTACCGCGACTGGGTCATCAAGGCCTTCAATCGCAACCAGCCCTTCGACCAGTTCACCGTCGAGCAGCTCGCCGGCGACCTCCTGCCCAACCCCACCGAAGAACAGCTGATCGCCACGGGACTGCAGCGCTGCAACATCACGACCAACGAGGGCGGCACCATCGCCGAGGAGAACCTCGCCAACTACGCGGCCGACCGCGTGCAGACCATGGGCTGGGTCTACCTGGGACTCCTGACCAACTGCGCCCAGTGCCACGACCACAAGTTCGACCCGGTGACCGCCCGCGACTATTACTCCATGGCGGCCTTCTTCCGGAACACCACCCAGGGCGCCCTGGACGGCAACGTGAAGGACGGCCGCGGGCCGATCCTCGTGATCCCGACCGACGCCGACCGTCCGCGGTGGAACGCGCTCAAGCAGGAGATTCCTGCGGCCCAGGCCGCCCTCGCTGAGCAGCGCAAGTCGGCCGCCCCTGAAATCGCCGCCTGGCTCAAGGCCGTGAAGGCCGAGGACCTGCAGAAGGACGTCGCCGAAGGCCTGCTCGCGCGCTTCCCGCTCGATGAAGGCAAGGGCGTGCCCGCCGGAACCAAGTCCGCCGGCACCGTGGAGTGGAAGAAGGACGGCAAGCTGGGCGCAGCCCCCGCGGTCAAGAAAGGGTCGACCCTCGAGCTCGGCGAGGTCGGCAGGTTCGACACCATGAAGCCCTTCTCCGTCGCCGCCTGGGTGCGCGTGGCCAAGGCCGAGGGCACGGGCACGATCGTGGCTCGCATGGAGGACCGCAACGCCGCCCGCGGATGGAGCCTCTTCCAGGGCGGCCGCAACTACGGCTTCTACCTCATCAGCAAATGGCCCGATGACGCCATCAAGGTGACCACGGCGCGTCCTTCAGTGCGCCCCGGCGCCTGGCAGCATCTCGTGCTCACCTACGACGGCAAGGGCAAGGCCGGCGGCCTGACCCTCTACGTCGACGGCGTCCGTGCCGAAATCAGGGCTGAAATCGACAAGCTGAAGACCGCCTCCGTTTCGGAGACGCCGACCTTCGTCGGCCAGCGCAGCCAGAGCGAATTCCTGGACGGCGAAGTGCAGGACGTGCGCTTCTACGGTCGCCGGCTCGACGCCCGTGACGCCGGCCTCGTCTTCAAGGTGGGACCCCTCGCCCGTGCCGTCGCCATGGGCAAGCCCAACGCCCAGCAGCAGGCCGCGCTCGGCGAGCACTACCTCGCCACCCGACATCAGGGCTTCCGCAAGGCCGGCGACGCGCTCGCCAAGCTGACCGCGGAGCAGGAGATGATCAAGAACCGCAGCCCCATCACCCACATCCAGGAGGAGAAGAAGGACAGCGAGCCCTTCGCGCACATCCTGCTCAGGGGCGCGTATGACAAGCCGGGCGAGAAGGTGCCTGCGGCGATCCCCGCCGTGCTAGGCAAGCTGCCCGAGGGCGAACCCCGCAACCGCCTAGGCCTGGCCCGCTGGATCGTCAGCCCCGCCAATCCCCTGACCGCGCGCGTGACCGTCAACCGCATGTGGCAGGAGCTCTTCGGTCAGGGCATCGTCAAGACCTCCGAGGACTTCGGCATCATGGGCACCCCGCCCACGCACCCCGAGCTTCTCGACTGGCTCGCCGTCGACTTCCGTGAGAACGGCTGGGACGTGAAGCGCCTCTACCGCCTGCTCCTCACCTCCGCGGCCTACCGTCAGGCGGCCGTCATGACGCCCGAGAAGCTCGCCAAGGACCGCGACAACTCCCTCGTGAGCCGCGGACCTCGCTTCCGCATGGACGGCGAGATGATCCGAGACCTGGCCCTCGCCGCCAGCGGCTCGCTCTCACCCCGCATGTACGGACCGGGCACCCTGCCCTACCAGCCCGAGAACATCTGGGAGGTCGTGGGCATGGGCACCGAGAAATACGTGCAGGACAAGGGGGAGAACCTCTACCGGCGCACCGTCTACAACTTCTGGAAGCGCATGGCCGCCCCGGCGAACCTCGACATATTCAACGCCCCCAGCCGCGAGATGAGCTGCGTCCGACGTGACCGCACCAACACGCCGTTGCAGGCGCTGGTCGCGATGAACGACCCGCAGTTCGTCGAGGCCGCCCGCAACCTCGCGCAACGCGTCTTCATGGCGGGTCCGACCGAGGACGCCCGCCTCCAGGCGGCCGCCGAGCGCGTGCTCAGCCGCACGCTCCGCGAGGATGAGCTCAAGGTCCTGCGCGGTTCGCTGAAGGACCTCCGGGCGCACTACGCCGGCCGTCAGGCCGAGGCGGAGGCCCTCCTCAAGGTCGGCGAATCCAAGCCCCAGGCCGAAGTCCCCGCCGCCGAACTGGCCGCCTGGACCATGGTCTGCAGCCAGCTCCTGAACCTGGACGAGACGATCACCAAGTGAACCCCGACCCTTCGCGACCCATGTCCCTCCTCCACGAATGGCAGTCCCTTGAGACACGCCGCCGCTTCCTCGGCCGCGGCACCAACGCCCTCGGCGCAGCAGCGCTGACCTCCCTGCTCGGTCCGACCATGGCCCACGCCGCCCCAGGAGCGCTGTCCACGCACTTCAAGCCGCGCGCCAAGCGCGTCATCTACCTCCACATGGTCGGCGGACCGTCGCAGATGGACCTCTTCGACTACAAGCCCGGCCTCAAGGACTGGTATGACAAGGACCTGCCCGACAGCATCCGCAAGGGGCAGCGCCTCACGACCATGACGAGCGGCCAGGCCCGCTTCCCCATCGCGCCGTCGAAGTTCAACTTCAAGCAGTTCGGCCAGTGCGGCATGTGGATGAACTCCGACCTGTTCCAGCACCTGAACAAGAACGCCGACGACATCTGCTGGATGCGCTCGCTCAACACCGAGGCGATCAACCACGAGCCGGCCATCTGCGCCATGCAGACGGGCAACCAGGTCACCGGACGCCCCTGCCTCGGCTCCTGGGCCTCCTACGGACTGGGCTCCGAGAACGACAACCTGCCCGCCTTCGTGGTGCTCATCGCCACCCCGACCAACCGCGAGCAGGAGCAGGCCATCTCGTCCCGCCTCTGGTCCAGCGGCTACCTGCCGGGCGTGCACGCCGGCGTCTCGTTCCGCAGCAAGGGCGACCCCATCCTGTTCATCAACAATCCGGCCGGGGTGTCCGAGGACGTGCGCCGCAAGGCCATCGACGGAATCAACGAACTGAACCGGATGAACTACAGGCAGGTGGGCGACCCGGAGATACACACCCGCATCCAGCAGTATGAGATGGCGTTCCGCATGCAGGCCAGCGTGCCGGAGCTGACCGACCTCACCAAGGAGCCGGAGTCGACCTTCACGCTCTACGGCGAGGAGGCCCGCAAGCCCGGCACCTTCGCCAACAGCGTGCTCATGGCCCGCCGTCTGGCCGAACGGGGGGTCCGCTTCACCCAGATCTACCTGAACAACTGGGACCACCACGCCAACGTGGGCGGCCGCATGCCCAGCCAGGTCAAGGACGTCGATCGCCCCTGCCATGCCCTCATCGAGGACCTGAAGCGCCGCGGCATGTTCGAGGACACGCTCATCATCTGGGGCGGGGAGTTCGGCCGCACCATCTACAGCCAGGGCGGGCTCTCGAAGGAGAACTACGGACGCGACCACCATCCGCGCTGCTTCACGATGTGGATGGCCGGCGGCGGCGCCAAGGGCGGCGCGATCTACGGCGAGACCGACGACTTCAGCTACAACATCGTCAAGGACCCGCTGCACATCTCGGACTTCCATGCGACGGTGGTCCACCTGCTCGGCTACAACCACGAGCGGTTCACCTTCAAGCACCAGGGCCTCGACCAGAAGCTGACCGGCGTCCTGCCGGCCAAGGTGGTCAAGGCGCTGGTCTCTTGAAAGCTGAGGAGACCGCGGCGTGAACCTGCTCGGCATCGAGGGAGGGGGCACGCGCACGACCGCCCTGCTGCTCGGAGCGGAGGGAGGCGAACTCGCCACGGTCACGGCGGGTCCGGGCAATGTCCGCCTGCTCAACGGCGAAGAGCTGCACGCCCTGCTGATCTCCATCCGCGACCGGTTGCCGGAGCAACCCGGACGCATCGGCGCGGGCATGGCGGGCGTCCGTACCGCCGCCGACCGCGAAAGGCTGACCCGGGCGATCGCCGAGGTCTGGCCCGGCGTGCCTTCGGCCGTCGGCGACGACCTGCTCGTCGCCCTGGAGGCGGAAGACTGGAAGGAAGGCTGCGCGGCGCAGGTGCTGCTGCTTAGCGGGACCGGCTCCTGCTGCTTCGGACGACGCCGGGACGGCGCCACGGTCAAGGTCGGCGGACGCGGCCACATCATCGGCGACCGCGGCAGCGCGTGCGACATCGCCATGCACGCCCTGAAGTCCACGGTCACGATCTACGACATCGACGCGGCCTGGCCCGCCCTGGGCGCCGACATGCTCGCCGAGCTCCAGATGAACGACCCTGAATCGCTCATCGAATGGTCGATGACGGCCGGCAAGAGCGAGATCGCCTCCCTCGCCAAGGTGGTCTTCGAGGCCGCCGTCTCGCGGCGGGACGAGATCGCGACGGCCATCCTGCGGCGGGCGGCCGAGCGGCTGAGCAAGGACGCTGTCCACTGCGCCGCGCGCATCGCCGCACCGGAGGAAAAGGTTCAGATCGTGCTCAACGGCTCGACCTTGCTGAAGAACCCCTGGTTCGTCGAAGACGTGATCGCGCGCATCCGCGAGGCCAGGCCGGGCTGCGAGGTCGCGCCGCTGTCCCGCTCCGGCGCCTGGGGGGCGACGCGCCTCGCGCTCCGGGCCGAAGACCGCGGCTCGGCAGGATCCGCCGCCGCAAGACCCAAGCCCGCGCCCGGCGCGTTCCGTCCCGTGTCGGCGGCTCCGACCGAAGGCCGCAACCCGCGGTCGGTCCGTCTCTCCGAGATGCCCGTGGCCGAGGCGATCAGGCTGATGCTGGACGAGGATGCGGGCCTTCCGGCGAAAATCCTGACCGAGAGCGCGAACATCGAATGGACCGTCGAGGCCGTCGCCCGTGCCTTCGGCGCCGGAGGCAGGCTCATCTACTGCGGCGCCGGAACGAGCGGCAGGCTCGGCGTGCTGGATGCCAGCGAATGCCCGCCGACCTTCCGCACGTCCTCCAGGCTGGTGCAGGGCGTGATGGCCGGGGGCAAGCGCGCCCTGTGGAGCGCGGTCGAAGGCGCCGAAGACGACGAGGCGGCGGGCACCCAGGCGATGACCGCCCGGGCCGTCGACGCACGTGACGTCGTCATCGGCATTTCCGCCAGCGGACACGCCCCCTTCATCTGGGGCTGCCTGGGCGAGGCCCGTCGGCGCGGAGCCACGACCGTGCTCCTCTGCTGCAATCCCGGTTACCGCGGACATCCGCTCGTCGACCGGGCCATCCTGCCCGACACCGGCCCCGAGGTCCTGACCGGATCGACCCGGCTCAAGGCGGGCACCGCCACCAAGCTCGTCCTGAACATCATCACCACCCTGGCGATGGTGCGTTCCGGCAAGGTGATGGGCAACCTGATGGTCGACCTCAACCCTTCCAACTCCAAGCTCCGGGACCGCGCCGTGCGCATCGTCCGCGAACTGACCGGCGCCGAGGAGGACGCCTGCCGCCGTGCGCTGGAATCGACCGGCTGGAAAGTCCGCGAAGCCTGCGTTCGGCTGGGCCGCCCGGCCTGAAGTGCTTTCATGAAACGCATCCTCTTTCTCATCGCGCTGACGCTGCCGCTCGCGGCACTTGACCAAGCGACGCTCGACCTCTCCCTCGAGCCGCCGGCCCTCAACACCAACCCGGGTCCGGAATACGCCGACGCCAATAGGCCGGGCAACATGATCATCGGACTCGACCGGACGCCGAAAGGACGCCTGTGGGCCGCCTGGATAGGCAA
>CAZRPB010000064.1:0-2201 GCA_964601955.1 uncultured Klebsiella sp.
CGGGAGCCCAGGGCGTGGAGGCGCTTGAACATCTCCGCATTCCATCCGCGGGCCGCCTGGGACGGGACGTTGTAACCATGGATGAAGACCGTCCATCCGCGGGCCAGATCCGCATCAGGAAGCCCCCGCGGCTCCCCGAGACGGGAGACGCCGTCGCCGATCGTCAGTTCCCGATACATGGTCTCGACGTGCGAGATGACCACCGTGCGACGCGAGAGGTGGACTTCGCCGGCGGCGGTGGTGACCCGCAGCTCCAAGACGAACCTTCCGGCCTTGCGTCCCTCCATGATGAGCATGGCGGCGCCGGTGACCTGCTCAACCGAGAGCCGGTAAAGGTGCTCAACGGAGAGATGCACCCATTCGCCCGAAGCGAGACCCATGGGCCGGGCCTCCTCCAAAGGAAGGTCGAAATGTTCGCCGAACAGCTTCTGGTCTTTGAGACGATGCAGGCCGCCGGCGTCTTCAGGACTCAGTCCGACCGCATAGGCCTCCAGCCCGCCGCCCTGGCACCTGACCTCATAACGCGAACCAGGCAGACCGTTCATCCGGTACAGGAATCCGCAGTCGAGGAAGACGGGGAAGAAGTCCACGAGGTCGCGGAGTCCGTCGATGCGCGGGGTGGACCAGTCCGGCGGGCCAAGCCGAGGGATGTCCTTGCCCGCCTGCCAGTCCCCTTCGTCGTCATCGTCGTTGATCCACCAATGGAAGGGCTGATCCGTCCCGGACCCCTCGCCCATCGCGATGAATCCATCCCGGTCCAGATCCAGCAGGAGTCCGAAGCTACCGTCGACCTGACCCGCGCCGAGAAGGCGGGGGTGAAGGCAACCCAGCAGCAGCGCCAGAAGAAGAGGTCGGCTCATGCGCGCAGACTCGGAGGCGCGGCGGAACGCAATCAAGGCCCCTCACATGACGTCTGACGCATGGGCGGAGACACCTAGGACAACCTGAGGCTCCGCCCCTGACGCTTGCGCTTGACCGGGCGCATGTCTGAATGATGCGCGATGGAGATCCTCTTCAGCGCCGTCGCGGCGGTCATGCTCTACCTCCACAGCCTGCGCGACTTCGCGCGGGAGGTGACGGAACTGGGCGGGGAACGGTTGCGGGGCTGGCTCCGGCTGCTGACCGGCAACCGGTTCACGGGCGCGCTCACGGGCGCGGGCTTCGCGGCGCTGGTGCAGTCGTCCTCGGTCGTGAACTTCGTGACGATGGGGCTCGCGGAACGGCGGGCGCTGCCGATGCGTGCGGCCTGGACGGTCATGATCGGGGCCAACGTGGGCACGACGGCCACGGCCTGGCTCATCGCGTTCAAGCTGACGGCGCTCGGGCCGGTCCTGATGACGGCTGGGGGCTTCTGGTCCCTGCTGGCGCCGCAGCGGCTCCGGCCCTACGGGAAGCCGGTCTTCCACTTCGGACTCATCTTCCTGGCGCTCGAACTGATCCGTTCGACGCTGCTCCCGCTGGCCCAGACTCCCGACGTGCTCGCCTGGCGCGACAGTCTCTCGACGCCGACGCTGGCGCTGGCCTTCGGGGCCTGCGTGACGATGCTGGTGCAGTCCTCCTCGGTGGTGGTCGGCATGACGGTGCTCTCGGTGGCAGGAGGACTGCTCGAGCCGGAACTCTCGATCTGGGTGGTGGTCGGGGCCAATCTCGGCACGGGCTGGGTCGCGCTCGCCACGGCATGGTCACTGGGCCCGTTCGCCCGACGTCTGGCGCTCTTCAATTCGGGCCTGGACGTGTGCGGGTTGGCGCTCTTCGCCCTGGTGATGCAGCACGCGATCCGCCCGCTGCTGGCCGCGATGGACGAGCCGGGGATGCAGGTGGCCTTCGTGCACTCGGCCTTCAACCTCACGGCCTCGGGGCTGGCGCTGCTTCTGCTCCCCTGGCTGTGGTCGCGGATCGAACGGTTCGTGCCGAAGGCCTGACGAAGTTCAGTCCTTCTTGCCCAGCTCGGGCGCGGTCCACGCATCGGTTCGGCGCGCGTTGGCAAGACGGACTTTGGCGACGAAGTCAGGCGTGACGGGCGAGGCCTCGTGGTCCCACTCGCGACGGATGTAGGTGAGCACGCCGGCCACCTGCTCGTCGGTGAGGAAGCCCGCGGCGGGCATGTCCAAGGAATACTGCACGCCCTTCACCTTCACGGGTCCGCGCAGGCCGTGCAGGACGACCTTGGCGATGGTCTCAGGGTCGCCGAGAACCCACTC
>CAZRPB010000064.1:2301-8150 GCA_964601955.1 uncultured Klebsiella sp.
GCGGAGACGGTGGGATGCACGGCCAGGGAACCGAGCAAGGTGAGCTGGGTGGAACGGAGGGGCTGGGCGCCGACGACGGCGAGGGCGCGGGCGACGCGCTCGGGTCGACGCTCGGCGAAGACGCAGCGGAGGAGCGCGGCGGGCAGGGTCTTGGAGTAGGAAGCGGAATCCTTGAGCACGGCCTCCATGACCTCGAGCTCACGTCCGGCGATGCCGCTGATGAAGGCGTCCTGCGCGGCCATCAGCCCGGATGCGCGCTGCGCGAGACGCGCGGCGGTGAGATCGACGGGCAAGGCCCCGGCCTCGCCCATGCTCAGGATGAGCTGGAGCTGGACTTCGGCGACGGACTCCGAAGCGGCCATCTGGTTCCAGCGGGCGAGGACGTCTCCGCGACGCTCGCCGGAGACGAGGGATTCGGACACGCGCAGGGCCGCGGCACGGACGCGCGGGTCGGCGTCGGTCAGACCGGCCTCGACCAAGGCCCAGTCAGCGGCCCTGAGGCCGTGCTGGGTCCAGAGGGCATGGACGCGGCCCATGGGCGAGGAGGTCTTCAGGCCGAACTCCGTCAGCGCGGGCGCGAGGGACTTGTCGCCGGACTCGACGATGAGGCGCTGCGCAGTCTCGCGTCGCCATTCGTTGCCGCTGGCGAGCTCGCCGATCAGGTCGCGGGGCTTCAGGGAAGGGAGACCGGGCGCGACGGCGGCGGAACGGGTCTCGGGCACGACGCGCCAGATGCGGCCCATGCCGTGCGGAGCGATCAGGCCGCGGGACTCGCCCTGCTTGCGCAGGTAGCTGGTGAGCGAGATGCGGTGCTGGATCACGCCGTGATGCATGTCCACGACGTAGAGGGCGCCCTCGGGGCCGGTGAGGGCGTTGACGGGCCGGAAGCGCTCGTCGGCGGAGGCGAGGAATTCCTTCTGGTCATAGAAGGGGGTGCCGCGGACGAGGCCGGCCTCGTCAGACTTGAGCACGAGACGCTTCACGAGGTTGCCCGCGGGCTCGCAGATGAAGGCGTTGCCGTAGGCGTCGGCCGGGAAGAGGTCGGAGCGATACACCCAGGGCCCGCATGCGGCGGTGCACTCCTTGAGGCGGTTGTCGCGGAGCATCTCAGGGCGGTAGCCGCGGTTGATGCCCGGGTTCACGCGCACGGGCCAGACGGCCTGCTCGACGGCGGCCTTGGTGTTCAGGCCGGTGGCGCGGCCGAGGTTGGGATTGCGGAAGAGGTAGCCGGAGTTGACGACGTCGACGCGCAGGAGGTCGCTGTTGTTGTTGGAATAAAGGCGCCCGTAGTCGTCCTGGGAGAGTCCCCACTGGCCGCGGAAGTTGCTGATGTCGCGGATCCAGCGTCCTTCGTCGTAGCGGAACCGCGCGGTCATCGCGCCGACGTAAAGCCAGCCGTCATGGCCCCAGAGGAGCGCGTTCGGAGCGCGCTCAGGATTGGCGAGCTGGGGCCTTGAAGGGTCGACGCGCACGCCG
Source organism: uncultured Klebsiella sp. (assembly GCA_964601955.1). Classification (GTDB taxonomy): domain Bacteria; phylum Verrucomicrobiota; class Verrucomicrobiia; order Opitutales; family UBA953; genus UBA953. Next base: position 3,778 of record CAZRPB010000064.1, read on the forward strand.
AAGTCCGAGGCGACCTCGGTCTTCTCATCGGCGCGGCCGTCGCCGTCGGTGTCGCGGCAGAACCAGAGGTGCGGGGGCGCGCCCACGAGCACGCCGTCACGGTGCAGCACGAGCGCGCGGGGCAGGATGATGTTGTCCAGGAAGACAGTCCGCTTGTCCATGCGTCCGTCGCCGTCGGTGTCGGAAAGGACGACGACGGCGCCTTTCGGCTGATCTTCGGTGGTGCCGTCGAAGTCCTCCATGTAGCCGGTCATCTCGACGACCCACAGGCGGCCGTCGGGACCGAACTGCAGGACGGTCGGATGACGCACGAGGGGCTCGGCGGCGACGAGCTCGACGCGGTAGCCGGGCGCGACGGTGAAGGACTTGAGCGCCTGCTCAGGGGTCAGCGGAGGCGAAGGCGGGATGAGGTCCGCGGGGACGATCGGCGTCTGCACCACGCCGGGCTTGTCCGACTTGTCGCCGATCTGGGCGACGAGAGGCAGGCAGGACAGCAGGAGGCTGCCGATGGCTGGGGAGAGACGGGGCATGGCTCTGTGACCCATGTTGGCGGCCGGGGTTGCACCGTCAACGCGCCCGGGCGCATTTCAGGGCTGAAAGCGTGCAAAAACAGGCCTCAGAGGACGAGCATAGCGTCCCCGTAGCTGAAAAACCGATACTCACGACGGACGGCTTCGGCGTAGATCTCCTTGAGCCAGGACAGGCCTTCAGGGCTGCCCGGCGTGAGGAACGCGGAGACGAGGCAGAGCAGGGTCGACCTCGGCAGATGAAAATTCGTGAGCATCATCTCAGCACAGCCGATGCTGTCGCCGGGCTTGATGAACAGCGAGGCGTCCGCGACCCAGTCGCCTTCCGGGGTGCGGGCGAAGTCTCCGCCCAGCTTCCGCAGGGCGTCCTCCGCGGCGCGGATGGAAGTCGTGCCGACGGCCAGGCGCGGACGGCGGTCGCGCAGGGCGCGCAAGGTCGCGGCCGGGATCCGGTAGGCCTCGCGATGCATGACGTGCGATGAAACGTCGTCCGTCTGCACGGGCTGGAACGTGCCCGGACCGACGTCGAGGACGAGGTCATGGAAGTCGTGCCCCTGACGGCGGAGCTCCTCGATGAGTTCGGGCGTGAAGTGAAGGCCCGCGGTGGGCGCGGCGACGGCGCGACGCGCCGAGGGATCGGCGTACACGGTCTGGTAGCGCGCGTCGTCATCGGAAGCGTCGACGCCCCGGGCCTTGCGAGCCTCGACGACGTAAGGCGGAAGCGGCAGCTCGCCGGCGCGGTCGGAGAGGGCCTCCACGGTGTCGCCGGGCGCCAGTTCGAACCGTACGCGGTATTCGCCGCCCGCCGTCTCGACCGCGGCGGCACGCACGCCGGCGACGTCGAAGCCGGCCGCATCGGCCGCGCGCCTGCCCGGCCTCAGCATGCACCACCATTCCTTCGGGTCGGCCGTCGGACGCAGCAGGAGGCACTCGACCTTGCCGCCGGTGGGGCGCACGCCGTGCAGCCGCGCCCTGATGACCGAGACATTGTTGCGGATGAGCGCGGTGCGGGGTGGCAGCAGCGCGGGAAGGTCGGTGAAGGCCCGGTGCTCCAGCGCACGGGTCGCGCGACGCACCACCAGGAGACGCGAGGCGTCGCGCCTGGCCGCGGGCACGGCGGCGATGCGCTCCGGCGGGAGGTCGAAGTCCAGCTCCCGGACGTCCATCGGTCAGCGACCGGTCTTGGGCGGAGTCAGCAGCAGGAACCCGTCGATGGCGCGCAGGGGCACGAATTCGGCGCCGGGCGTGGCGCGATGCTGCTCCTCCTCGACCGCCGAGAGCTTGGCGTCCATGTCGTCGATGCGGGCGATGAGGACCGCCTCGGGCGTGGACGGCGTGGCGCACGCGCCGTATTCACGCAGAGTGTGATGGCTGAGGATGACGTGCTCGAGGCGCTCGCGCAGGGCGGGGTCGAGTCCGGCCTTCACCGCGTGCTCACGCACGATGAAGGTCCCGAGCACGAGATGCCCGTGCAGGTTGCCGGCGCGCGTGAAGCCCGCCTTGGCCATCCCGGGCTCGAGGCGGTAGTATTCCTGGATCTTGCCGATGTCGTGCAAAACGGTGCCGGCGAGGGCGAGCGAGGGGTCGACGGTAGGATAGAGGGGGAGGATCGCCTCGGCGATCCGGGCCATACGGAGGGTGTGCTCCAGCAGTCCGTGGCGAAAGGCATGGTGCATGCCCGTCGCGGCCACTGACTCACAGAAGCGTTCGCCATGCTCCTCGAAGACGGAGAGGACGGTGTTGCGCAGGCCTTCGTGCGGGATGCGGCCGACGATGCCCATGAGGTCGGCGCGCATCTTCACGGGGTCGTGACGCGAGACGGGCGTCAGACGGCCCATCACCGAGGGGTCGGCGCGCTCGGCGTCCGAAAGCGGGGCGAGGCCGTCGACCTTGAGGTCGGGCCGGCCGACGTATTCGCCGACCGAACCGCTGACGCGCGCGACGGAGCCCGCCTTGAGTCCGACGAGGGCCTGGCGGAGGGGGGAGTCGTTGAAGACGCGCACCTTGAGGTCGTCGGTGGCGTCCGCCGCGGTGAACTCCTGGTACTGGGAGCCGTTCTTGGCCGTGCGCACGGCGACCTCGCCCAGGGCGCAGATGGCATGGAAGCGTGAACCGAGGGGCAGGGCCTTGGCTTCACGGAGGGAATGCAGCGGTTCGGACATGCCTTCATCCTGCCCGCCCCCGGCGGCGGCGAAAGGGTAAAAGTGCGGACGGGAAAGGGTGCGGGATTGAAAGAAGGGCCGGCCGCGTCACCTTCGGCATACGCCCCTGCCATGCTCCGCCCCGCCCTGCTCCTCCTCGCCCTGGCCGCCGCGCTCACCGCCGAGCCCGCACGACAGGATCACGCCAAGTACGCCGCCGCGCTGAAGGAGTTCCGCTCCGGCAAGGCCGCGCCCGTCGACGCGCTGCGCGACAAGGCCTCCGCGACCGAGGTGCGACGCGCCGCGGTCGACGCGCTGCGCGAACGCCTGCTCGACGAACCCGCGGGCCCGCTGGCGAAGGCCGCGGCAGGCCTGCTCGCCGAAACCGATGCCGACACCGCGCGCCTGCTCCTGGCCGCCCTCGCGGAGGCCAAGGTCACTTCGGCGGCCGACGCCGTCGCCGCGCTCGCCGGCAAGGCCGACTCACCCGTGCGCGTCGACGCCGCCCTGGCGCTCGCCGAGATCGGCGGCGCGCGCGCCGTGCCGCTCCTCGCCGTCCTCGCCAAGGACGAGACGCTCGCGGAGGCCGTCACGGAAGCCCTCGGCAAGACCGCGGGCCCCGGCGTGACCGACGCCTTCATCGCGGGCATCAAGGACAAGGGCCTGCCCTCCGTCTCGCGGACCGCATTGATCCGCGCCTCAGTGACACGCAACAACCGCGCGGTGGCCGCAGCCCTCTGCGAGACGGTCGCCGAGGAAGACATGCGGATGGAAAGCCAGAAGGGACTGCTCCGTCTCGCCACCGCCGCCGACCTGTCCGCCCTGCGCAAGGCCGAGCAGTCCGTGAGCAACGAGGCGACCAAGGCCGCACTCGGACGACTCATCAAGAAGCTCGAAACGGCGAAGTGAGCTCAGCCCCGCCTGCCCCTGTCCCTGCCCCTGCCCCTGTCCCTATTCCAATCCCCATGCGCTCCCTCCTCACCCTGCTCATCGCCGCCGTCGCCTTCGCCGCCGAACCCGACCGTGCGCTCGTCTTCTCCAAGACCGCGGGCTTCCGTCACAAGGACTCCATCCCGGTGGGCAATGAGCTCCTGAAGCAGCAGTTCGAGTCCCTCGGCCTGCAGGTCGACCTCTCCGAGGACTCCGCGGTCTTCACTTCCGAGAATCTGGCCCGCTACCGTGTCGTGGCCTTCATGAGCACGACAGGGGACATCATGCCCCCCTCCGTGGCCAAGGACGCCGCACCCGAGGTCAAGGCCGCGGCCGACAAGGAAGGCGCCGCGCGGCGCAAGGCCTTCGAGCAGTGGATGGAGGCCGGCGGCGGCTTCGTCGGCGTGCATGCGGCCTCCGACACCGAATACAAGTGGCCTTGGTACGGGAAGATGATCGGGGGCTATTTCAACGGACATCCCGCGATCCAGGAGGCCGTGCTGCGCCCGACCGTCACGGACCATCCCTCGACCGTCCATCTGCCCCGCAACTGGAAGCGGCGCGACGAGTGGTACAACTTCCGCAAGCCCATGCAGCGCGACATCGAGATCCTGCTGACCATCGATGAGACCTCCTACGACGCCGGCAAGTCCGCCATGGGCGCCCATCACCCCATGGCGTGGTGCAAGGAAGTCGGCAAGGGGCGCATGTTCTACACCGCCGGCGGCCACACGAAGGAGTCTTTCTCCGAGGACCTCTTCGTCCGGCACCTCCT
>CAZRPB010000064.1:8250-10772 GCA_964601955.1 uncultured Klebsiella sp.
ATCATCCACCATCCTCCATCTTCTATCCTCCTTCATCCATCACCTCATCCCTGTTGCCACCCTCGGCCTGAACCCTTACTCAACACTCCACCCCTCCCCATGAACAAGTCCTCCCGTCGTTCGTTCCTGAAAAACTCCGCCCTGGCCGGCGCCGCCCTCGGATTCCCCTCCATCATCCCCGCGTCCGCCCTCGGCAAGGACGGCGCCGTAGCGCCCAGCAACCGTGTCCAGCTCGTGGGCATCGGCCTCAAGGGCATGGGCGGCGGCAACCTCCGCAAGCTGATGGGCATACAGGGCGTCCAGGTCATCGCCCTGTGCGACGTCGACCGCCGCGTCCTCGACTCCGCCGCCAAGTCCGTTGAGGCGAAACAGAAGTCCGCCCCCAAGGTGTACCAGGACTTCCGCGAGGTGCTCGCCAAGGAGAAGCCCGACGCGATGATGCACGGCCTGCCCGACCACTGGCACGGCGTGATCAGCTGCGCCTTCCTGCGCGCCGGCGTCGACGTCTACGGCGAGAAGCCGCTCGCCAAGACCTTCGCCGAGGGCCGCGCCATCGTGGAGGCCGCCCGCGACAACGGCCGCGTCTGGCAGACCGGCATGTGGCAACGCTCCACGGGCAACTTCCGCCGCGCCATCGAGCTCGTGCGCAATGGCACCATCGGCAAAATCCACAAGGTCGAGGTCGGGACGGGCCCCAACGGACACCAGATGCCCGAGGCGCCGAAGGCCGGCGAGAAGCCTCCGGCGGAAGTCGACTACGACCTCTGGGTCGGCCCTTCCGCCGAGTTCGCGTATGACCCGCGCGTCTTCCACTTCCACTGGCGCTGGCACACCAACTTCGGCGGCGGACAGCTGCTCGACTGGGTCTGCCACCATCCTGACATCGCCCTCTGGGCCATGGGCAAGGACGGCGAATTCCCGGTCGCGGTCGAAGGCACGGGCACGCTGCGCGAAGGCCCCTGGGACACGCACCGCGACTACGACTACACCGTCACCTACGCCGACGGACTCGCGGTCAGCATCAGCAGCAAGTTCATGGGCGTGCGCTTCCACGGCGAGAAGGGCGAGATCTACGTCAACCGCGGCAAGCAGACCTGCTCCGTCGAGGGGCTCTGGGACAAGGACCTCGGACCCGACGCGTGGCGCTGCCCCGGCACGACCGACCACCACCAGGAGTTCATCGACTGCGTCCGCAGCCGCCGTCGCCCGGTGGCCCACGCCCTCGCCGCGCACCACACCACGGCCGTCGGACACCTCGGGAACGCCGCGGTGTTCACCGGCCGCAAGCTGAAGTTCGACGGCGCCACGGGCAAGTTCATCAACGACACGGGCGCGACCGCCATGCTCTCCCGCGAGCTGCGCAAGCCCTGGTCGCTCGAGAAGGTCTGACCGGATGGACGAGGAGCCGTCACCCGGCGGCAGCCGCTTCCTGCTCGGCGTGGTCGCCGGAGCGGCCCTCGTCTGGGCGATCTTCGGGCGCAAGTTCGAGATTCCCGGACCCTGGACCCAGGAACGCGAGGTCGCGCTGCCGCGCGGCGACGTGCCCGCCCGCTCGGCGGCCGACCTCAACGGGCCCGCGCGCAAGGCCGCGACGGTCGGTTACGAACGCGTCCTCGAGGGCATCCGTGAAGGCAAGCTGCCGCAGCTCAGCAGGGAGCAGGTGGAGGCCTACCTCGAGTCCAAGGACCGCTCCACGGCCAGCCTCATCTGCGCGTTCCGCCTGACCAAGGACCTCGCCTACCTGCGAGAAGCGGTGAACGCCGACGGCACCAGCCCCGCCGCGCAGCTCGAGCTGGCGCTGCGCGGCGAGACGCCCGATGAGCGCTCCTCGGCGCTCGAGGTCTTCCGTCAGCTGAAGCCCGACAACCCCATCGGCGACTACCTCGCCGCCCAGCGTGACCTCGCCGCAGGCGATTACGGCCGCGCCGCCGCCGCGCTCTTCGACTCGATCGAGAAAGGCCCGCTGGCCGACTACGGCAAGGAGGCCATGGCCGGCGCGGAGGAGGCGTTCATGCAGGCGGGATATGAGCCGCTCGCGGCGAAGCTGGCCGCCTTCGGCGCGATGGACGCCGTGGCCGTCCAGAGCCTGGCCGCGGTGGGCCGAGGCGCCGGCGACCTGCTCAACGTCTTCATCGCGCAGGGCGACATCGACGCCGCCGCGCCCACCTTCGAAGCCGGTCGCGCGCTGGGTCAGCGCCTGCAGGGCGAGGACCAGATGCTCATCCACCAGCTCACGGGCATCAGCCTGGAGCGCTCGTTCGTCGAGCAGCTCGACCCCCTGACCGTCATCGACCCCTCGGGCCAGACCGCCGGCGAACGCCTCGTGTCCCTCCAGACCTCGCTCAACGAGATCAAGGACCTGACCAAGGACGCCCCCGGCCTCACGAAGATGAACCGGGAGGACTTCGAGACCTACTTCGAGATCGCCTCGTCCAAAGGCGAGCTCGAGGCCCTGCGCTGGTACCGCGCCCAGCGCACCGCGGGCAAGTGAGCCAAACAGAAGGGGCCGCTTGCGCGGCCCC
>CAZRPB010000065.1:0-3536 GCA_964601955.1 uncultured Klebsiella sp.
GCGCGCGTCCTGCTCGAGGCCGCGGCCGAGGGCAAGTTCCCCAAGGCCGACCTCGGGCCCGCGGCCGCGCGTCAGGTGCGCGCTTTCGCCGACCCCAAGCTCGACGCCCTCCTGCGCGACGTCTGGGGCGAGACCCGTGAGACCGCGGCCGACAAACTCGCCGCCATCCGCGCCCTGCGCGCCGAGCTCACTCCGGAGACGATCGCCAAGGGTGATCTTGAGAAAGGACGGCAGCTGTATGCGTCCGTGTGCGGACAGTGTCACAAGCTCTTCGGCGAGGGAGGCGAGCTCGGACCTGACCTCACCGGCAGCGGACGTCGCCATCTCGACTACATTTTGGAAAACGTCGTCGATCCCAACGCCGTCGTGCCCGCTTCCTATTATTTGAACACCTTCACCTTGGCCGACGGGCGCGTCCTTTCCGGCATCGTCGGAGCCGAGACCCCGCGCACCGTCACCTTGCGGAGCGTCGGTCAGGAGTGGGTCCTTGACCGGGCCGACATCCGCAAGCGCGAGACCGCCCCCGTCTCCCTCATGCCCGAGGGCCTCCTGACCTCACTTTCACCCGAACAGCGCAGGGATTTGGTGAAGCATCTCATGCGGGAATGACGGCCGGCCCCATCTTTCGTTTTGACGGGCGGGGGCGGAGTCCCATCTTCGGACGACTCAGGACAGTCCGATGGTGTAATGGCAGCACAGGAGATTCTGATTCTCCTTGTCTAGGTTCGAATCCTAGTCGGACTACCACCTGAAAGCAGAAAGCCCTCCTTGCGGAGGGCTTTTTCATGCCTGCGACGGCCGCCTCAGCGGACGTTCCAGAGGATGACGAGATTCTTCGTCTGGCGGCCGGCCGCGATCAGGTCCGGCTTGCCGTCGCCGTCGAGGTCGGCCGACTTGAGGTCCTCGACCGCGACCTCCTTGGTCGTGATGACCGACGTGCGCCATTCCTTGCCCTCGCCGTCGAGGGGCGTGAGCAGGCGGAGGCCGGGGTCGGCGCCGCGCCAGCCCACCATCACCTGGTCGTGGCCCAGGCCGAGGTAGTCGTCGGGCGCCACCGCATGCCCGTCCTTGAATCCGTCGAGGATCTGGCGGCGGTTCCACTTGCCGTCGCCGTCGCGCAGGTAGACCGCGGCCTTGTTGCCGTGGAACGGTTCGACCGTCGCGAGGAACGGACCTGCGGGCAGCCGGCCCGCGCGGACTTCGCCCACCGGCTCGGAGCTCAGGCGCGTCTTGCGCCATTCGCCGTCGGCGTAGGCGTTCAGCCAGAGCCCCTCCTTGGAGCCCGCGACGACCTGCTGGCGCTGCGAACGGTCCCAGCGGACCGTCTCGAGATTGTGCGTGATGTGCCCCGCGTCATTGACCAGTTCCGTCTTCCACTCGCCCTTCGGATCGGCCGGCCGGCGGTAGGCGAGCAGCTTGGCGCCCACGCCTTCGGCGTTCTTGTTGCCGCGGCCGTGCAGCGGTTGCACCACCAGGTCCCAGCGTCCCGTCGCGACCTCGACCCAGCGCATCCGATGGACGGTCGGCTCATGGTGCAGCCTGACCGCCTCCCATTTCTGCGTCCGGTCCGCGGGCGGAATCAGGTAGAACACCGCGCCGCTCTTGACCGTGTCACCGGGATTCCAGCCAGCCCCCACCGCGATCTCCGCCTTGCCGTCGCCGTCGATGTCTTCGGCAGCCACGCAGACATTGTCCTCCTTCGTCAGGCCTTCCGCGATGACGTGCTTCTTCCAGTCCGGGTTGCGGTACCATTGGATCGTCCTCTTGTCGGCGAGCACCACGTCCTTCTTCCCGTCCCCGTCCACGTCGGCGATCGCCAGACCGTAGCCGATCTCGATCTTGTCGATCTCCTGCAGCCGGAACTTCGGTTCCGGCGGGGCGGCGTGGAGCGATACGGCGAGCAGCAGGGGCAGGGCGGGGCGCATGCCGGCATCTTGGACGCCGCGGGCCGCCTGTCCATCCCTTCGCGGCTCAGCGTCCCAGCCCCGGGAACAGCTGGATCAGCCCCGAGGCCATGATCTCGACCCCGATGGCGGCGAGCGTCAGGCCCATCAGCCGCGTCATCACGTTGATGCCCGTGCGGCCGAGCAGACGCGTGATCGGCGCGGCGGCGGCGAGGCAGGCGAACGTGGCGCCGGCGCCGGCGACCGCGTAGCCCGCGAGAGCCACGTGTCCTTGCCAGCCTTGGGCGCGCTCCGAGTAGATGATCATCGTCGAAATGGTGGCCGGGCCGGTTAGCAGCGGTACCGCGAGCGGTGAGACCGCCACGCTGTCGCCCGCGTCGTCCATCTCCGGCCCCGTGCTGTCCGCCGCGCGCGCCGCGAGCATCTGCATCGCGTTGATGAGGAGCAGCACGCCGCCGCCCACCTGGAAAGAGGCCAGCGAGATGCCGAAGAACTCCAGCACCCGCACCCCCGCGAAGGCGCTGCCCGCGATGACCGCGAACACCGTGAGGCTGCTGATGACCGCCGTGCGTCGGCGCTGCTCCTCCGTCAGCCCGTCCGTGAAGTGGATGAAGAACGGGATGACCCCGACCGGGTTCAGGACGGCCAGCAGCGTCAGCAGCGCCTTCAGGTGCTCCATGGCGGTTCAGCGCGCGGTGAGCCGCTCAAGACATTCCCGGTAGAGCGACTGCGTGCGCGCGACCACGTCGGGCGGCAGGACGGGGCCCGGCGGGGTCTTGTCCCAGGGCTGCTTCTCGAGCCAGTCGCGCACGAACTGCTTGTCGTACGACGGCTGCGGACGTCCCGGCTGCCAGGTGGCCGCCGGCCAGTAGCGTGAGGAGTCGGGCGTGAGGACCTCGTCGATGAGCACCAGCGAGCCGTCCTCCGCCGTGCCGAACTCGAACTTCGTATCCGCGAGGATGATGCCGGCGCGGGCCGCGCGCTCCTTGCCCATGCGGTAGAGCGCGAGAGAGGCGTCGTGCACCGTGCGGAAGACGTCGCCGCCGAGGACCTCCTCGCAGCGCGCGAGCGTGATCGGCTCATCATGGCCTTCGGCCGCCTTCGTCGACGGCGTGAAGATCGGGCGGGGCAGGGGAGAGCCGTCGAGCAGCCCGCGCGGCAGCGCGTGGTCGAGGATCGATCCCGTGCGGAGGTATTCCTTGAAGCCGCTGCCCGCGAGGTAGCCGCGCACCACCGCCTCGACCGGCAGCGGGCGGAGCTTCCGGACGATCATCGAGCGCGGGATGAGGTGCTCGTGTCCGCGGAGGGCGCGTTCCAGCGCCGTCGCGTGGTCGGGAAGCAGGTGCGTCGGGAAGATCGCCCTGGCCTGCTCGAACCACCAGAGGCTGATCTGCGTGAGCAGCACGCCCTTGCCCGGGACCCCGTTGGGCATGACCACGTCGAAGGCCGAGAGCCGGTCCGTGGCCACGATGAGGTAGTGCTCCCCGAGGTCGAAGACCTCGCGGACCTTGCCCTTCGCCTTGAGCGGATAGGGCAGCCCCGTGACGGTCATGAGGGCTTCGGCGGGCAGCGTGACGGACGGCATGCTGCCTCCAGATAGCCCTGCGCCGGGGCTTTCGGCAAGGAAACGCG
>CAZRPB010000065.1:3636-10767 GCA_964601955.1 uncultured Klebsiella sp.
CGGATCGCCTCGCCGGCGGCGGCCAGGCCGAAGGCGCCCGCCACGTGGGCGGCCGTGCCGTAGCCCCATTCGCAGTTGGGCCTGAGCTCCTCGTCCTCCGGAAGTTCGCCGCCCGGCAGCCCTTCGCAATCGGTCCGGGCGGCCGGCAGTTCGTCGGACCATACGGAGGAGATGCCGAAGGGCCCCTTGCGCGGGAAATCGAAGTTCTGCCGCAGCCGCTTGCGTACGAGCATCAGCAGCGCGTCCTCCCGTGACTGCGCGAGGTCGGTGACCCGTATCCTCGTCCCGTCGGTCCGGCCCGCGCAGCCGCCCGCCGAGACCGTGCGCAGGCCGGCCCGGCGGCAGGCGTCGAGCAGCGCGCACTTGGGCGAGAGCGCGTCGATCGCGTCCACCACCACGCCCGTGAAGCCCGCGACCGTCTCCGCGGCGTTGGCGCGTGTCACGAACGCCGTGCGAAGCTCCGTCCGGATTCCCGGCCGGATCGCGTGCGCGCGTTCCGCGACCGCCTCGGTCTTCGCGCGCCCCGCGGCGCCCGCCACCGCGTGGAGCTGCCGGTTCGTGTTGGAGGCGCAGACCGTGTCGCCGTCGACCAGCGTGAGCGAGCCAACGCCGCTGCGGGCGAGCGCCTCGGCCGTCCAGGAGCCCACCCCGCCCAGTCCGACGACCATGAACGACGAGGCGGCCAGCCGCTCCAGACCGGCGCGTCCGTAGAGACGGCCGACGCCGGCGAAGCGCTCGAGGAACTCCTTGTCCATCCCCACCATCAAGCCGGAAGCCCGTCGCCTGTCCAACGCGCAAAACCGGCAGGTACGACCTTGCCCCATCCTGGATTTCACTGACAATCATCCCCCATGTCCGACCCCATCAAGGTCCTTCAGGAGCCGCACACCCGGTCCTGGCAGCAGGCCCTCTCGCTCGGCCTCCTCGGTCTCGTGTTCGGACTCATCATCGCCTTCGCCGTGATCTTCTGGCATTCCCGGCAGATCGTCCCTCTGGCGGACGTCTTCCTCTCCGCCCGCACGCCCCTCCTGCAGCATCGCTCGGAAAAAGGCGTCTGGCCCCAGGACTTCGACCTTTCCTCGCCGCCCGAGGCCCTGCTCGCCTACGCCTACGGTCCCGTCCGGTCGGCGGTCCTCAAGGCCGGCGTGTCCGGTCGTTGGAGGTTCGAGTCGGGAGCTTCCGGCGCCGCCGTGGCCTTCATTCCCTCCGAATGGAGCGAGGAGGCGCGCCGCGTGCTCGTCTCGGTCGACGGAAGGCTGGACGACGGCGACCCCGCCTCCGGCCAGTTCCGCGTGGGCGCGGACCGCGCCACCTTCACGCTGAAGGCCGACTGAGCGCCTCGGCCCGTTCGCGCAGCTCCGCGTCGCGCAGGGCCTCCACGATCTCGTCGAGCCCGCCGTCGAGCGCCTGCTCGATGCCGTGGACCGTGAGGTCCACCCGGTGGTCCGTGATGCGGTTCTGCGGGAAGTTGTAGGTGCGGATGCGTTCGGAGCGGTCGCCGGAGCCCACCATCGAGCGTCGGGCATCGGCGCGCGCCTCGCGCTCCTTCGCCCGCGTCAGGTCGAGCAGCCGCGAGCGCAGCACCCGCATCGCCTTCTGCCGGTTGCGCAGCTGCGAGCGTTCGTCCGCGCAGTAGACCGTGAGCCCCGTGGGGCGGTGGATGATCTGGACCGCGGACTCCGTCTTGTTCACGTGCTGGCCGCCGGCGCCGGAGGCGCGCGCCACCGTGACCTCCAGGTCCTCCGGCTTGAGCGTCACCTCGGCCTCCTCGGCCTCGGCGAGCACCGCCACCGTCGCGGCCGACGTGTGCACCCGGCCCGACGCTTCCGTCGCCGGCACCCGCTGCACGCGGTGGACGCCGGCCTCGTGGCGGAGCAGCGCGGCCGCCCCTTCGCCTTCGATGAGCAGCACCGCCTCGCGCACCCCGCCGAGGTCGGAGGGCGAGAGCGACAGCAGCTCATGCTTCCAGCCGCGCCGTTCGGCGAAGCGCGAGTAGGCCCTCAGCAGGTCACCGGCGAAGAGCGCGGCTTCGTCGCCGCCCGTGCCCGCGCGCACCTCCACCAGCACGTTGCGCGAGTCGTCGGGGTGGGGCGGGATGACCGCCCGGACCAGTTCCTGCCGGGCGGCTTCGGCCGCCGGTTCCAGCCGTCGCACCTCCTCCTCGGCCATCGCGCGCATCGCCGTATCGGATTCCCGGGCCATGGCCCGGGCGTCCGCCAGCTCCCGTTCGAGGGCCGTCAGCCGGTCATCGGCCTTGACCGCCTTGGCGGTGAAGCGGAGCTCCGCGCCGAGCGCCGCCGCCTTGCGGGCGTCGCCGAACGTGGCGGGGTCGGCCATCAGCCCTTCCAGCTCCGTCAGCCGCCGGCGGAGGGCCGAGAGGTCGGGTCGGAGGGGGCTGGACGACATGGAGGCGGGGCCAATCGGGACTTGGAGAGGGACCGCCCCTCCCTTATTCAATGGAGTCGCCGCGGAGACGCTCCGCAAGCCCCCTTTCCAACCGCTTCCCACCTTCATGCAGCCCAAGGAACCCGCCCTGCGCGGCACCCACGTCCTCTCGTGCGTGTGGGATTTCGACAAGACCCTCTGCCCCGGCTACATGCAGACCCCGCTCTTCCGCGCCTACGGCGTCGACGAGGAGCGCTTCTGGAAGGAGACCAACCAGCTGCCCGCGCTGTACGCGCGCAAGGGCATCCGCACCTCGAAGGACTCCGTCTACCTCAACCACCTCCTGAGCTACGTGAAGACCGGCCCCCTCAAGGGGCTGACCAACCGGCGCCTCCGCGAGCTCGGCGCCGAGATCCCGCTCTGTCCCGGCCTGCCCGACTTCTTCCCCGCCCTCAAGGAGCACGTGCGCGAGCTCGGCCGCCGGCACAACGTCGAGGTCGTCCTTGAGCACTACGTCGTCAGCACCGGCCTGGCCGAGATGATCCGCGGCTCCGCCGTGGCGCCGCATTGCGACGGCATCTACGGCTGCGAGTTCCTCGAGCATCCGCTGCCCCCGCACTTCACCCGCCAGGACGAGCTCGCCCTCGAGCTGCCGACCGAGATCACGCAGGTGGCCGCGATGGTCGACAACACCATCAAGACCCGCTTCCTCTTCGAGATCAACAAGGGCTCCAACAAGAATCCCGAGATCGACGTCAATGCGGTCGTCCGCACCGAGGACCGCCGCGTGCCCTTTGAGAACATGATCTACGTCGCGGACGGTCCGAGCGACGTCCCCGTCTTCTCCCTCCTGCGCAAGAACGGCGGCCGGGCCTTCGCCGTCTACGTGCCGGAGAGCGAGGCCGAGTTCGCGCAGAACGACGCCCTCCTGCAGACCGGACGCGTGCATGGCTACGGTCCCTGCGACTACACCCCGTCCTCCTTCACGCCCAAGTGGATCCGGCACTGCCTCGCCGGGATGGTCGAACGTCTCGCGCAGGAGCGCGCCCGTTCGCTCGCCGCCCGCGTCGCGCGGCCTCCGCGCCACCTCCATTCCGACCCCGCGCCGAATCCGCCCGCCGGCGGCGTCCAGGGCACGCTCTTCGGCGACTGACGACCATGCCCGCCCCCGCCCGCCGACGCACCGCCACCCTCGCCCGCCCGGCCAGCGAGTCGCGCCCCATCCTGGCGGCCGCGCTCGCCATCACCGCCGCGTTCCTGCTCGTCGCGATGGGCTTCCACGCGCCCTCCGACGCCAACGTCCTGCCCGGATTCCTGGAGCGCGCGCTGACCTTGCCCGATGACTCCGGCGCCGCCGCCACGGACAATCCCTGCGGCGCCTTCGGCGCCACGGTCGCGGTCATCGTCTTCAGCCTCTTCGGCTACGCCGCCTTCCTGCTGCCCGTCTTCATCGGCGCCGCCGGCTGGTTCGCGCTCAACCACCGCGCCCACACCCTCTGGCCCTTCAAGGTGCTGCTGATGTCGCTGTGCGTCATCCTGCTCGCGCCGATCCTCGCGCTCTGGCTCGAGCCCGAGGGCGCCAGCCGCATCACCGCGGGCGCCTTCGACCCCAAGGGCGCCGGCGGCCTGGTCGGAGGATTCCTGCACGGCTCCCTCTTCGAGCCGGCCTTCGGCGCCTACGGCACCTGGTTCCTCATCTTCCCCTACGGGTTCGCGCTCATCGGGGCCCTCGCGGACGATCCGCGGGCCACGCTCGCGGCCTGGATCGCCGAGACCCGCGACGCCTTCGGCTCCTGGAACGCCTCGCGGCGCGAGGCCGCCGCCCGCGCCGCCGAGGAGTCGCGCCGCCGTGCCGCCGCCGCCGCCGAGCTCCGGCGCAAGCAGGCCGAAGTGCAGGGCGCGGTGATTCCCGCCGTCGCGGCCGCCGCGCCGATCCTGCGCACCGCCGAGCCCGTGATTCCGAAGCAGACCCAGGAGGAGCCGGTCGAGCCCGAGGAGGAGGTGGTGACCGTCGACCCGGACAACGTCTCCGTCTCCGCCCCCGGTGAAGATCCTGCCGCGGAGAAGTCCCAGGAGAAGCCGCGTCCGACCAAGCAGAAGAAGAAGGAGGAGGATCCGCCTGAGGAAGAGGACGAGGATGCGGAGGACGTCGCGGTCGACGGCGGCAAGGTGCTCGTCGTCAAGCCCGAGAAGATCGAGCGCGCCGCCAAGGCGCAGATTCCCAAGAGGCAGGGCGACTACGTCTTCCCCGACGTCTCGCTGCTCGCCGAGCCTTCGGCTCCCGCCGAGTCGGGATCGGAGGACTTCCGCCGTCGCGCGGGAGAGCTCATCGAGACCCTGAAGCAGTTCAACGTCAGCTGCGTCCCCGTCGACACCGCCAACGGCGTCGACGTCGGCATCCAGCAGGGCCCGTCCATCACCCGCTACGAGATCAAGCCCGCGCCGGGGACCCGCGTCGAGAAGATCGCCAACCTCTCCAACAACATCGCGATGAACCTGGAGGCGGAGTCCGTCCGCATCCTCGCGCCCGTGCCCGGCAAGGGCACCGTCGGCATCGAGATCCCGAACAAGGTGCGCAAGGACGTGCGCCTCCGCGAGATCCTCGAGTCCAAGGCCTGGGCCGAGAGCAAGATGGAGATCCCCGTCGTCCTCGGCGTCGACAGCGTCACCAACAAGCCCGTCGTGCAGGACCTCGCGCGCATGCCGCACTGCCTCATCGCCGGCTCCACCGGCCAGGGGAAGTCCGTCTGCATCAACGCCTTCATCGTCTCGCTCCTCTACCGCCGCACCCCCGAGGACCTGCGCTTCATCATGGTCGACCCCAAGGTGGTCGAGCTGCAGGTCTACCAGAAGCTGCCGCACCTGCTCATCCCGGTGGAGACCGACCCGAAGCGCGTGCCCGCCGCCCTCAAGTGGCTCATCGCGGAGATGATGCGCCGCTACAAGGTGTTCGCCAAGGTCGGCGTGAAGAACATCAGCGGCTTCAACGCCAAGATCGCCCGTGACGCCGCGGCACCGAAGCAGGAGGAGCTGAAGCTCACGCCGGAGGAGCAGGCCGCCGCGGCCGCCGCGGCCGAGGAGGCCGTGGACGACGGCGTGAAGGTCCCGACGGAGAAGCTGCCCTACATCGTGTGCGTCATCGACGAGATGGCCGACCTGATGATGGTCGCGGCCGACGAGGTCGAGAAGTCCGTCGCCCGCCTCGCCCAGCTCGCGCGCGCCGCGGGCATCCACCTCGTGCTCGCCACGCAGCGTCCGTCCACCGACGTCATCACCGGCCTGATCAAGGCCAACCTGCCGACCCGCATCGCCTTCAAGGTGTCCGCCCTGGTCGACTCACGGACCATCCTCGACAGCCGCGGCGCCGAGACGCTCGTCGGCCGCGGCGACATGCTCTTCATCCCGCCCGGCACCGCCGTCCTGCAGCGCGTGCAGGGCGCGTTCGTCGGCGAGCAGGAGGTCGAGGCCATCGTCAACTTCCTCAACGCGAAGAACGGCGGCCCGGAGTTCGTGCAGGAGGTCGTCGAGGCCATCGAGAGCGGATCCGACGAGGGCGGCGGATCCGGCGACGGCGAGGACGGGGAGGACCCGCTCGTCATGCAGTGCTGGGCCATCATCCGCGAGACGCGGCGCGCGTCGGTTTCGATGCTCCAGCGTCGGCTCAAGCTCGGCTACAACCGCGCGGCCCGCATCATGGACATCCTCCATGAGAAGGGCTACGTCGGTCCCGAGAACGGCTCCAGCCCGCGCGAGATCCTCGTCGACTGAGCGGCACCGGCCGCGACGTCACTTCTTGGTCTTCCTGGTCTCCTGCTTCCGTTCCTTGGCGCTCTTCTTGCGCTCAGGCTCGGGCGGCTCGGGCTCCTTGACGTCCTTGGTAGGATCGACCGCGGGACTGGGGTAAGGAGGGTCGGCCGGGGCGTTCTGCGCGAGGCAGACCGATCCGGTCAGCAGGGCGGCGAGCAGGAGCGGCCTCACGTTCAGGCTTCCTTCTTCCTGTCGCCGAACGGATTGTCCTTCTTCTGCTCGGGCTTGCGGGGCTCCGGCTTCTTTTCCGAGGTCGGCTTCTCCGGCTGCTCCTTCTTCTCGCCGTCCGGCGCGGGCTTCTTGCGCTCCTTCGAAAGTTCCTTCTGCACCGCGGCCGCGCCGGCCACGGCGGCTTCGGCGCCCACCTTGAGCGCGGCGCCGGCCGGCTCGGACTTGCCGTCGGACCCGATGGCCTGGAGGCGTGCGATCTCCTCCTGCGCGGCCTTGAGCGCCGCGTTCGCGGCCTCGATTCCGGCGTCCAGCGACATCTTCACCAGCGGCTCGGGATCCGCGGGGGCGACGGCCTTCTTGGCTTCGGGCTTGGGCTCGGCCTTCTTCTTGGCATTGCCGGCGGGGCGGCGATTGGACGGGTTGTTCGCGGTCGTCCCGCCGCCCTGGTCGTTCGACTGGGGCTTCTGGGGCGCGGTCGCGGCCAGCATCGCGGCGAGGCAGGTAATCAGTATCATCTTACGGAGGATAACACCGCCGGAGCCCTCCTGTTTCAAGCCCGGTCAGGGCGAAAGACGAAGAAGACCGCCCCAAGCAGGCAGAAAAACGCCCAGAGCAGGTCCCAGCGCCACTTTTCGCCCAGAAAGAAGAGCATGAACGGCACGAAGACCGCCAGCGTGACGCATTCTTGGATCACCTTGAGCTGGGCCCCGGTGAGTCCGTTGCCATGGCCGATACGGTTGGCCGGGACCATGATCAGGTATTCGCCCA
>CAZRPB010000066.1:0-10586 GCA_964601955.1 uncultured Klebsiella sp.
CCCTATTCTTCTCGCCCTTTGCCGCGGGGCGACTCACTTTGCAGCGATGTCATTTGATTCGCTCGGCCTCGACGCCGTCATCCTCAAGGCCGTGGCCGAACAGGGATACTCGGAGCCGACCCCCATCCAGAAGGCCGCCATCCCGCCCGTGCTGGAGGGTCTGGACGTCATCGGCATCGCCCAGACGGGCACCGGCAAGACCGCCGCCTTCACGCTCCCGCTGCTCACCCGGCTGCTCCGGACCAAGTCCGGCGCCCATCGCGGCCGCGTGCGCTGCCTGATCCTCGCCCCGACCCGCGAGCTGGTGGTCCAGATCGCCGAAAACGTCTCCGCCTACTCGCGCCACGCCAGCCTGACGGTCGCGACGGTCTACGGCGGAGTGGGGGAGCGCCCCCAGATCGCCGCCCTGCGCAACGGCTGCGACGTCCTCATCGCCACGCCCGGCCGGCTGCTCGACCTCGGCGGCCAGGGGCACGGCGATTTCTCCGCGGTGGAGCACCTGGTGCTCGACGAGGCCGACCGCATGCTCGACATGGGCTTCCTCCCCGCGATCCAGCGCATCGTGCGCGCGCTGCCCACGGGCCGGCAGACGCTGATGTTCTCCGCCACGCTCTCCCGTGAGATCGAGGCCCTCACCCACCAGTTCCAGCGCTCGCCGAAGCTGATCGAGGTCGGCCGCCGGTCCAATCCCGCGGAGACGGTCACGCAGAAGCTCTACGAATGCCCCGGCGCGCTCAAGCAGGCGATGCTCCACCATCTGCTCGCCGACGAATCGATGCGCATGGTGCTGGTCTTCTCACGCACGAAGCACGGGGCCGACCGCATCTGCCGCAAGCTCGCCGCGCACGGCGTGGAGGCCGCGGCCATCCACGCGAACCGTTCGCAGGGCCAGCGTCAGCGCGCGCTCCAGGCCTTCAAGAACGGCGAGATCCGCGTGCTGGTGGCGACGGACATCGCCTCGCGCGGCATCGACGTCGACGGCATCTCGCACGTGGTTAACTTCGACTTCCCCGACCAGCTCGAGGACTACGTGCACCGCATCGGTCGCACCGGCCGCGCGGAGGCCACGGGCACGGCCATCACCTTCGTCACGGGCGAGGACCAGGGCGAGCTCCGCCGGCTGGAGCGCATCGTGGGCAAACACCTTCACTGCGGCCGCATGCCCGGTTTCGACTACTCGCAGCAGGCTCCGGCCCGCGCACCCGAGCCCCAGGACGGCGAGCGCAGGATGGAGCGCCGCGGTCAGCGGGGCGGCCATCATGACTCCGGTCCGCAGGGCGGACGATTCGGGGGGCGCCGCGCCGCGCAGGGCGACTACCGGCCTTACGGTCACCCGGGATCCCGCCGTCGCGGAGGCCCGCGCTGAGTCCGGACTTGGTGCTGTCCTCGGTCGGCCGGTCAGACTAGGAAGAGGACATGAGTTTCCCCGTCCTCTGCGCCACGCTCCTGGCCGGATTTGCGTTCGCCGCGCCCCAGAAGGTCGAAATGGCCGGTTACCTCATCGTGCCGACCGAGCGCGTGACCCAGCCCTATGACGCCGGCTTCTCCATCTACGCCGCGGCCTGGCCCCTGCTGAGCGAGTACCCCGGCCACCGTTTCCAGACCGGACTCTTCGGCACCTGGATGCACCCCCGTTACGAAGGCGAGAAGCCCAAGGACCTCTACAATGACATCGAGGGCGGACTCGGCTGGTGGCGCGACACGCGGTTCCCGTCCGTGACGCCGAAGTTCATCATGGGCGGCGTGGGCGTGAACTTCCACGACATCGCCAACGGCCCCGCCTACGGACGCGGCACCTGGGAGGATCCTCGCGGCCTCTATGGCGTCGCCCAGCTCACGCCCTGGCTCCTCTTCCCGCTCGACGGCCTTAACCTGAAGCAGGGCGTCAATGGCGAGCTCTTCGGCTACGGCTACCTGCCCATGCCTTTCGCCGAGCCCAAGGCGAAGACCGAGGGCAAGGACGTGCCGACCGGCGCCAACTGCTGGACGCTGTTCCTCAACGCCGAGAACTTCAAGGGGCCGGTCTGCTTCTTCACCCCGAACTTCTGGGCGCGTTCCGCCCTCCGCAATCCGGCCTACGCAGGCCAGATGCTCGACTCACGCGGATCGGATCCGAACAAGCATTTCCAGATGGAGACCCAGTACGTGCCCGCCGCCCAGGCCAAGGATGAGAAGGGCGACACCTACGCGCGCGTGGCTCCGACTTCCTTCCCGGTGGGCTCAGACGGCACGACGGTGGTGCTGCACCGTCTGACCTGCTACGACCGCAGCGCCCTCTATGACGGCGTGAAGGCCTGGTTCGACGGCGGACCGGCCGCCAGCGGCGCGATCAATCCCGCCGGGGCCCTGGTGCAGAGCTTCCGCAAGGACGGCGGCGGCTCGACCTGGAGCATCTACCCGCAGGGCACGAAGCGCGAAGCGAAGCCGGGTCTCGATTGGAAGGCCTTCGCGACGCCGCATTCGCCGGATCCCCACACCTACGGTTACAAGTGGAACGCGTCGCTGGTCAGCCGCGCCCGCCCCGGCCTGGTGACGCTCCCTGAATATTACCGCCTCGGGCAGGGCGGAAAGAACGGCCGCTGGACGGCCGTGACGCCGAAGGAAGTCCCTGCGTCCACCGGCCTCGGACAGGTCGGCTTCGGACCTCCGCCGGAGAAGCCGCAGGCGCCGCGCGAGACCCCGTCGGGCGACCGGACGCCCTGGAAGGTTCCCGGTCCGAAGGCCGGTCCGTTCCAGGCCTTCCTGGGTGACGGCAGCGTCGTGACCTACTATTGGTACCGGTTCGCCGATCAGCCGGCCATGCTCAATGCGGACATGACTCCGGCCGAGCGCGAGGCGCTGCAGGTCAAGGTCGAGAAGCTGCATCGCGCCTGGACCAAGGACCGCGAGTATCTCGCCCCGCCCACGGTCGGCAGGCTCGCCGCGCTGGATCCCGCCCAGGTGCTGACTCCTCCCAAGGGCCTCGAGGTCGGCTACGTGCCCATCGCGACCCGGCAGGAGCTTGCGCCTGCCCGGCCGGCGGCGCGCTGAGCCTCCGCAAACGCCCGCCCGTCTTGCCTCGGGGCGGGTTCGTCCTCCCTTGAGGGGGTGGCGCGCACGGTCCGTCTCATCCTCGGCGACCAGCTCAACCCGGAGCACTCCTGGTTCGGCCGCAAGGACGCGTCCGTGACCTACGTGATGATGGAGGTCCGCTCGGAGACGGACTACGTCGTCCACCACGCGCAGAAGGTAATCGCCATCTTCGCCGGCATGCGACGCATGGCGGAGCTCCTCCGCAAGGACGGACATGCGGTGCGTTATTTCCGCATCGGTGACGTGGACAACCGACAGAATTTCGCGGACAATCTGAGGCTGGTCTTCCGCGAGACGAAGGCCGGGCGGTTCGAATGGCAGGAGCCCGACGAATGGCGGCTGGACCAAGACTTGCATGAATTCGCCAAGGACTGCGGCCTTCCCGCGGCCTGCGTGAGCTCGGAGCACTTCCTGGACGGCCGGTGCGGCGTGGCGGCCCATTTCCAGAAAGATGCCAAGCGTTGGCTGATGGAGTCCTATTATCGACGGATGCGCGTCCGCACCCGGCTGCTGCTCGACGAGGACGGCGCCCCGCTCGGCGGCAAATGGAACTTCGACCACGACAACCGTAAGCCCTGGAAGGGCACGCCGCCGCCTCCGAAGGGCTGGGATGTCTCGCATGACCACTCGGCGCTGTGGTCCGAGATCGAGGCCGCCGGCGTGAAGACCATGGGCCGTCCCTCCGCCGAGGATTTTCCATGGCCTCGTGACCGCAAGGAGGCCCTCGGTCAGCTGAGGGCCTTCATAGAACGCGGCCTGCCGGATTTCGGCGATTACGAGGACGCGATGCACACGAAGTCCGACCGCCTCTTCCACTCCCGGCTGTCCTTCGCCCTGAACGTGAAGCTGCTTTCGCCGATGGAGGTGGCGCAGGCGGCGGTCGACGCCCATCTCGGGGACCCGAAGCGTCATCCTTTAGCCGCGACCGAGGGCTTCGTGCGCCAGATCATCGGCTGGCGCGAATATGTGCGCGGCGTCTACTGGGCAAAGATGCCCGCCTACGCCTCGGCCAACGGTCTGGGCCATTCGCTCCCGCTGCCCTCGTGGTTCTGGACGGGCAAGGTGCGGATGAACTGCATGCGGCATTCGGTCGGTCAGTCGCTCGAAACGGCCTACGCCCATCACATCCAGCGCCTGATGGTGATCGGGTCGTTCTGCCTGACCGCGGGCGTGGATCCCTCCGAGGTCGAGCGCTGGTATCTCGGCGTCTACGTCGACGCCTTCCAGTGGGTGGAGCTGCCCAACGTCATCGGCATGAGCCAGCACGCGGACGGCGGGTTCCTGGCGAGCAAGCCCTACTGCTGCGCCGCCAGCTACGTCTCCAAGATGTCGGACTACTGCTCCGGCTGCGCCTACGATCCGAAGGACCGGACGGGTCCGCTGGCCTGTCCGCTCAACGCTCTCTACTGGGACTTCTGGCTGCGTCATCAGGACCGGTTCCTCAACAACCCGCGCATCGGCATGGCCGTCCGTCAGGCCGCCAACATGAAGCCCGCCGAGAAGGCCGCCGTCCGCAAGAAGGCGCAGGAGCTCAGGGACGGCATCGAGGACCTCTGAGCGTCGGACTTGCGTGAAGCCGCGATCACGTTGACGATGCCGCCATGAGGGATTCCGCTTGGTCCGCGCTCATCTACGTCGGCGCCGCTCTCGCCGGCTTCGGCCTCGGCGTACAGGTCTTCGGCCTCGGCGTCCAGGAGCCGCCCCGGTCCTTGGCGCTCGTCGGTCTCTTCACGGAGGCCGCGCTGGCCTGGTCGACGGCCGTCTTCTGGCGCAAGGACAGGCTCGCGCTCTCGGTCCTCTGCCTCGGTTCGGCCGCCTTCCTGCTGCCTTTGGCGGCGAAGGTCTGGCGCTGAATCAGCGTTTCTTGGCCGTCTTCTTCTTTTCGGTCGCCGGCGGAAGGGGGTCGACGCCCGGCAGCGGGAAGTCCGCGTTGGGCACGCGGGCGGCGGCCATCTTGGCCTCCAGTTCGCGGACGATCTCCGGATGCCTGCCGGCCAGGTCCGTCGTCTCGTTGGGGTCGGCTTCGAGGTCGTAGAGCTGCGTGGTCACGGGCTTGCCCGCGCGCGCGGCCTTGAGCATGTCGGTCCGGACGGCCTTCCACTTGCCGTCCCAGATCGCCTGCTGGGCTCCGTATCCGGCGAACTCACGGTAGAGCGGCGCGGTCCTCGGGGCGTCCCGGCCCTTGATCGCGGCCAGAAGGCTCTCGCCGTCGTGCTTCGCCGGCACGCGGGCTCCGGCCGCCTCGGCGAAGGTGACGTGCCAGTCCTCGAAGCCGGAGACGCGGGCCGAGCGGCGTCCGGCGGGGCAGCCCTTGGGCCAGCGCACCACGGTGGGGGCGCGCACGCCTCCCTCGTGGAGGGAGCCCTTGAGTCCCCGCAGGCCGCCCACTGAATCGAAGAACTTCGTCTCCACCCCGCCCACGTCGTGCGTGGCCCCGTTGTCGGAGCTGAAGACGATGAGCGTGTCATCCGCGACGCCGGCCTTTTCCAACGCGGCGAGGATGCGTCCCACTTCGGCGTCGAGCCGGGTGATCATCGCGGCGTAGGTCGCGCGCGGGGTGCGGTTGGGCACGTAGGAGCCGGGGTTTGATGGCGTGAAGGGCGGATCCTCAGGGAACTTGCCGTCATATTTGCTCAGGTCGGCCTCGGGCACCTGCAGGGACACGTGGGGCAGCGTGGAGGCGTAGTACAGGAAAAATCTTCCGCCGGCGTTTCGTGCGATGAACGCTTCTGCTCCGTCGATCATGCGGTCGCCGAGGAAGTCCCTGCCGATGAAGGAGGCGTAGGCCTTGGGGTCGCGCGGATCGGCGCCTTCGGGGAAGCGCGCGTGGCCGGGCGTCCCTTCCGGACCGTTGTCCAGGAGGACCTCGCGTCCGTCATCCCAGATGGCCTTCGGATACTGGCTGTGGGCGATCCACTGGCTCGTCAGGCCGAGGAACCGGTCGAATCCCTGCTTCATCGGGTTGCCCGTCGAGTTGAATCCGCCGAGCCCCCACTTGCCGAAGGCGCCCGTCGCGTAGCCCGCGTCCCTGAGCGTGCGCGCCACCGTCACGGCGTCGGCGGGCAGCGGAGTCTGTTCACGGTCGCCGATGTCGCGGTTGTCCCGCGCGTGGGCGTGACCGGGGTTGAAGCCCGTCATGAGCACCGACCTCGAAGGGGCGCAGACGGCGTTGCCGGAGTAGTGACGTGACAGCACGAGCCCTTCCTTGGCCAGTCGGTCGAGGTGCGGGGTGAGGATCTTCTTCTGGCCGTTGAAACCGACCTCCGCGTAGCCGAGGTCGTCCGCCAGGATGAAGACGATGTTGGGTCGGTCGGCCGCGCCCAGGCTCAGGGCGCAAAACAGGGAAAGCAGGAGCAGGGGGGTGCGGCTCATGCCCTTTGTGATAGGCGCAGGGCCCGCCCATGTCGAGGCGGGGCGGCTTTTGTCGGGTTGACATCCCCCTGCGGTCGGGGCTTAACAACCCTTCCTTTGCTCGGGCTGTAGCGTAGTCTGGTAGCGCGCTTGCATGGGGTGCAAGAGGTCGTGAGTTCGAATCTCACCAGCCCGACCAAAGGAAAGCGCCCTCAACGTACCCCTTCCGGGGCGATCAGGTCGGCCCAGGCCTTGGCGAGGGCCCGTTGTCCGGCGCCGCTGAAGTGCACGCCTTTGCCGCCGCGCTCGCGCAGTTCGCCCCGCAGGGCGTCGGAGTCGGGACCGCGGAGGACGCCGTCCTTGCCCCAGAGCGAGGCCTGCGCGGCGCGGATGTCTTCCGAACCAATGTCATCTGGCGTGTGGTAGCTGACTTGGGCCACCCGCCACGGGGCGCTCCAGCCGATGTCCTGACGGGACGAGTCGATGAGCAGGCGAAGGTGCTCGGCATAGAGACTTCCGGGAAGGGTGCGTGACTTGTCGCGCTGATTGGCGTCGCTCTCGCCCTGATGCCAGAGCACCTCGCGGAAACCGTTCGGGCCGAGCGGCTGCATGCGTCGGACCAAGGTCGCGTAGGCCGCCCCCTTGCTGGCCCATTCTCCCGAAGGGAGCCTCTCGACGCGTGACTCGATGGTCGGCGGGTTGGGAAATGCTTTTCCGGCCGGCAGCCATTCCCGCACGCTGGTGGCTCCGATGCCGACGGTCACGAACGCGACGGGCACCTTCAGGCGTTGCGCCAGCAGGTCGCCCAGCGCAGGGATGAAGCTGCCGCCGTTGCCGGAGGCGCCCGGCTGGGGGTCGGCGCACGGCCGCCAGGCCTTGCCGTCGAAGTTCACCACCAGCGGCGAGCCGGCCTTCATCCGTTCCTCGCCGTGGTTGGCGGAGTTGGACTGACCGGCCACGACGAAGATGTCGCCGGCCCCGAAGCGCTCGACCCGTCCGGTGGCGAGGGTGCGCCCGCCCGCGGTCGCGCGGATTTCCAGTCCGTACCATCCCCCGGCGGGGAATTCGATGGTTGAGAAGAAGTCCTCGCCCTTGGCCTCGATGCGCAGGGCCGCCCATCGCACCCCCTCGAGGCCGGCGCCGGTGGGACGCCACTCGAGGGTCGCGCCGGCGTCGTCGAGCCCCTTCATGCGGCCGCGCACGTCGAGCCGCGCCTTTCCGTCGGGCCTCCGCTGTACGACCTGCATCTCCGCGGGCGAGAAGATCTTCAGCGGTGAGGCGATTCGCGCCATCTGCCTCCCGAGGGATTCGCCGATGAGCAGGTAGGTCTCGGCGTTGCCGAACTCGTGGTGTCCGTGGCCCGGATTGGGCGACGCTTCGGCCGGACGTACGAAGTCGCGCGTGGGCGCGAAGGCCGCGGTCTCTTTGAACTCTGCGGAGGTCGCCACGGTCTCCTGCGCGGCGCGCAGGCGCTCCCACTCGGGCGGAGCGTCGCGCCACGGACCGGTGAGTTCGCCCACGACCACCGGCAGGTCGGGCGTCTTGAACTCCTTGCGCACGTCACGGATGAGGTGGGCGAGGTTGGAGGCGTACTCCGGGACGGCCTTCTTCGGGTCGATGCCGTCGTTCCAGCCTTGATACCACACCAGGCCGGAAAGCCTCGGGGTCCGACCGCGAAGGGCGGGGAAATCGTCCCCCATCGTGCTCAGGGCATCCCTGACCTGGGCGACCATCTTTTGGTAATAAGGGCCGGTCTCGCCGCCAGCGGAGGGCGGACGGAAGTCCTTGATCAGGCTCTTCCCGCCCCAGGCGCACTTGATGAGCAGCACGGGATCCTCGAAGGCGTCGCCGAGCATGTGGCCGCACATGAGCTCGGGACCGAAGTGGTGTCCGCCGTAGACGGAGAAGCCGATGCCGAGCGGACCCTTGATCGCGGGGCTGCGCTCACGGTCATATCGCACGAAGACGTCATCCCGCGTCCTCCATGCGCCGTCCTTGGTCTTCAGGATGTCCCGGAAGCGTGCGCCGGCGTCCTTGGCGAGGACATCCACGAGCGTGCCCTTGCCCCAGTTGTAGTCCTTGCCCGACAGGTCGACCACGGCCTGACCTTCCATGTTGGACTGTCCCGCCAGGATGAAGACGCGCACGTCGCCGGCGGCTTGCGACGCGGCGGCCAGCAGAACGGCGAGCAGGGACCTCATCGGGAGACTTCCTGGGCGGCGGTCGGCGCGGCGGGTGCCTTGCCGAGCGACCAGTCGGCCGGTGCGCCCTTGCGCTGGCGGGACAGCCAGAGCACGGCGGAGGTGGATTCGGAATCGTGGCCGCCCTCGAAGATTGTCACGCGAGCGTTGCCTGAGACGCGACGGAACAGCACGGGCTTGGCGCGTTCGGGATCGTCCTGCCTTTCGGCGGAAAGGGCAGGAGGCACGGAGCGACCCGAGACCATCGCCTTGATGAGCCCGTCGTCGATGCGCGCCGCCTCGGCGGCGAGGGCGTTGAAGGCGCGCAGGGTGTGACTGACGGGCACCGAGCCGGTGTGGCCGTCGTGGATGCCGGTGCTGATGTCGACCGGCACCCCGCGGGCGGACGCCAGGTGGAAAAGGGGTGAGCGTCGGCGATACTCGGCCTCGGTCGATGATCCCGGCGGCCCGCCGCAGGACTGCTCCAGCATCCGGGCGTAGTTGTTCTTCCGGGCCGAGCTTTCGGCATGCCAGGCGGCCAGGTCGGTGATCGGGCACCAGCTGCTGACTCCGGCCCAGACGTGCGGCGCACGGGCCGCCATCATGAGCGCCATGTGTCCGCCGCCCGACCCGCCCACGAGGTAGATGCTGGAGTCGTCGATCCGGGCCTCGCGCCGGGCGTATTCGACCGCGTCGAGCACGTCCTGCACCGCGAGGTCGGAGGCGCAGGCCTCGGGGCGACGGTTCGGTCCGCGGAAGTCAGGAGCGGCGAGGGCCCAGCCCATCTTCTTCGCCTGGGCGATCCAGGGCGGCCCCTGTTCGAAACCGCCGCTCCAGGAGTGGAGGAAGACCAGCAGCGGTACGGGCGCGTCCGCCGATCCCCTGGCCGCCGTTTCCGGGCGCCACCAGATGACGCGCTGAGGCGAGCCGTCCTTGCTGCTGCGCACCTCGACGGAATGCGCCATGGCCTCCTGACGCAGCTGCTCGGCCGAGGGACGTTTCGGCGCGGGGGCCGGGGCGGCCGACAGCAGGGCCGCGGCCGTGAGGAGGATGCCGGAGCTCACTTGGCGGCGGGCAGCAGGTGGGCCTTCACGAAGTCGTTCGCCGTCGCGTGCTTCACACCGGGGGCTCCCGGGTAGATGAGATCGGCCTTCACCCCGTTGGCGTCACAGTGCTCCTTGAGCTTCACCCCGAAGTTGGCCGAGTGGGTGGGGTCCTTCTCGTCCTTCCCCAGGTTCGGGGCGGCGTTGTAATAGAGTCCGACCGGCGGGTCGTCGCGGCTGACCAGTTCGTAGGGCGAGTATTCCTTGATCCAAGGCAGGATCTTCTCGCGCGCGTCATGGAAGGCCTGGAACGAGGAGATTTTCTTCTTAGCGTCTCCGGCGATGCCGAAGGCGTGGGCTCCGTAGCTGCTGTTGGGCGTCCAGGCGCGCATCTGGTGGGGGTCCAGGGAGGTCTGTGCGCCGGAAACGGCCGCGCAGGTGATGCGGGTGGATTCGCGTGCGATCGGGTCGGATGCGTTCGGGTCTGCCAGGTCGTCATGGAAGGCCAGCCACAGGCTCGTGCAGGCGCCGGCGGAGCCCCCGGCCGCGGCGACGCGGGTCTTGTCAAGGTTCCACTCCTTGGCCTTGCTGCGGCAGAACTGCAGCGCGCGGGCGCAGTCCGTCATCGGGCCTTTCACGGGCGGGACGAGTCCGTCGGCCGTGGCGTCGCGGATCATGCGGTATTCCACCGAGACCACGGAGATGCCGGCCGCAAGGGCGTCGGGCAGCATGCTTCGCACCACCGAGCGGTCGCCGCCGTTCCAGCCGCCGCCATGGACGTAGAAGAGCAGCGGCGTGGGCTTGTCGGACTTGGCGCGCCAGAAGTAGATGCGCTGCATCCGGTGCGGACCGTAGGAGACGTTCTCGTCGGGCTCGATCGGCAGGGGATACTTCCTGAATTCAGGATCGACGGGCGCCGGGGCGGTCGTGGCCGCCTTGG
>CAZRPB010000067.1:0-10567 GCA_964601955.1 uncultured Klebsiella sp.
TTGGCGAGGCGTGCGACGGTCTCGCGGGAGATCCTCAGGGCCGGGATGTCCGGATCCGGGAAGTAACGGTAGTCGTGGGCGTCCTCCTTGTCGCGAAGGACGTAGCCCCGGGCGAGCTCAGCGTTCCAGCCGCGCGTCTCCTGGGTGATGGAACGGCCGGCCTCGAGTTCACGGATCTGGCGGGCGGCCTCGTAAATGACGGTGTCGCGGACGCTGGAGATCGAGTTGAGGTTCTTGGTCTCGGTACGGGTGCCGAGCCTGGCGTCGCCGCGGCGGCGCACGGAGACGTTGCAGTCGCAGCGCAGCTGTCCCTTCTCCATGTCGCAGTCGGCCACGCCGGCCTGGGTGAGCATCGCGACCAACGAACGTAGGAAGGCCTCGGCCTCCGCGGCGGAGCGCAGGTCGGGCTCGGTGACGATCTCAAGGAGCGGCACGCCCGCGCGGTTGTAGTCGACGAGCGATCCGCCGCCCGCATGGCTGAGCTTGCCCACGTCCTCCTCGAGGTGCGCATGATGGATGCGGACGGACTTGTGCTCCCCCATCACGTTGCGCGAGGGACCCGGCAGCTCGATTTCGACGCGCCCGCCGACGACGACCGGGAAGTCCTTCTGGGTGAGCTGGTAGTTCTTGGGATTGTCCGGGTAGAAGTAGTTCTTCCGGTCCCAGGCGCAGCGCTCAGGAATCTCCGCGCCCACGACGAGGCCGAAAAGGACGGCCCTCTCGACCGCCTCGCGGTTGACCACCGGCAGCGTGCCGGGAAGGCCGAGCACGACCGGGTCGACCTGCTCGTTGGGCTCCTGACCGAACCCCCAGGGGGAGGACGCGAAGACCTTGGCGCGGGTGCGCAGCTGGACGTGGACCTCGAGGCCGATGACGACTTCCCAATCAGAGGGTACGTTGCTCATAGGGCGGCTTGCTGGTGGGCGTAACCATGGGCGGCCTCGAAGAGGCGGCCCGCGGCGAGGAGCTTGGCTTCGGAGAGCGGCGCTCCGACGAGGTGGAAACCGACCGGCAGGTGGCCGGACTTGCCGCAAGGCACCGAGATCGCCGGGAGGCCGGCGAGGTTGGCGGGAATCGTGAAGATGTCCTCAAGGTAGAGCTGCAACGGGTCGGAGGCCTTCTCGCCGACCTTGAAGGCGGGCGTCGGGACGGTCGGGGTGAGCAGCACGTCGACGCCGGCGAGGGCGGCGAGGTATTCGGCGCGGATCTTCGCGCGGGCGCGGAGGGCGCGGACGTAATAGGCGTCGGCGTAACCGGCGCTGAGCACGAAGGTGCCGAGGAGGATGCGGCGCTTCACCTCCGGGCCGAAGCCCTCGGAGCGACTGGCCGTCATCATCTCGACCGGCGTCCCGGAGACGGCGGAGCGATGTCCGTAGCGGACGCCGTCATACCTTCCGAGATTCGAGGAGGCCTCGGCGGTCGCGACGACGTAGTAGGTCGGGACGGCGAGGTCGGCCGAGGGCAGCTCGACCTCGGAGACCGCGCAGCCCTGCGAGCGGTAGAATTCGACGGCGGCGTTGACGGCGGCGGCCACCTCGGGGGCGACGCCCTTGCCGAGGAAGCCCTTCGGGACGCCGATGCGCAGCTTGCGTGCGTCACCGGCGGGCGTGAGCGCGCGGTCGGAGGGACCGAAGCAGGTCATGTCGCGGGCGTCGGCCGAAGCCAGCGCGTCGAGCAGCAGCGCGCAGTCCTCGACGCTGCGCGCCATGGGACCGATCTGGTCGAGCGAGGAGGCGAACGCCACAAGGCCGAAGCGCGAGATGAGCCCGTAGGTGGGCTTGAGCCCGACCACGCCGCAGTGCGAGGCGGGCTGGCGGATCGAGCCGCCGGTGTCGGAGCCGAGCGCCAGCGGCACGAGGCCGGCGGCCAGCGCGGCGGCGCTGCCGCCGGACGATCCGCCCGGGATGCGTTCGAGGTCCCAGGGATTGAAGGCCTTGCGGAAGGCGGAGTTCTCGGTGGAGGAGCCCATCGCGAACTCGTCCATGTTCAGACGTCCGTAGAGGATGGCGCCCGCGGCGCGGAGCCTCTCGGCGACGTGCGAGTCATAGGGCGAGACCAACGGCGCGAGCATCTTGCTCGAGCACGTGAGCGGCTGTCCCTTGACCGCGACGTTGTCCTTGATCCCGACCGGGATGCCTTCGAGCGGCCCCCTGCCCTGCCCCGCCTTGCGACGGACGTCGGAGGCGTCGGCCTGCGCGAGCACGTCGGCCACGTCGAGATGCGTGAAGGCTCCGACCTTGTCGTTGATCGTCCGGTGACGGGCGATCAGGGCCTCGCACAGCGCGCGCGAAGTGAGCGCGCCGGACGCGAGACGACGTCCGAGTTCGGCGGCGGAAAGCCCATGGAGCGCGTCGGCCATGGCTTATGACTCGTCGTCCACCACGCGCGGGACGGAGATCTGGCCGTCGCGCGAAGCGGGCGCGATCCGCGTGACGGCTTCGGCGCCGAGGACCGGACCGGGCTCATCGGAACGCAGGGCGGATTCGTCGACGACGCGAGCGCCGTCCGCCGTCGCGGGCAGGTCGGCCTGCGCCAGCGCCTGGAAGTGACCGAGAATCTGTCCCAATTGGGAGGCGTAGAGCGCCTTCTCCTCGGCCGAGAGACTCAGACGGGCGAGCTTGGCGAGGTGGTCGATGTCGAAACCTTCGGCCATGCTCAGCGCTGCACCGTCCAGCCGGCCCCCTTCTCCAGCGCCGTCATGACAGCCTCGAGCGCCTTGGCGGCCTCCTCGTCGGTGAGCGTGCGCGACGCGTGGCGCCAGCGCATCTCGAAGGCGAGCGCGCGGGAGCCCGCGGCCAGCTTGCCGCCGCTGAAGACGTCGAAGCAGGTGACGGCCTCGAGGGCGAACTCCTTGCCGGCGGCCTTGGCCGCGGCCTGACGGACGCGGGACTCGACCTCGGCGGCGGGCACCGCCTCGGGCACGACCACGGAGACGTCACGGGTGACGGGCGGGAAGGAGGAGAAGGTCTCGAAGCGCGGCGTCTTGCGTCCTTCGGCGAGCGCGGAGCGTGGGATGAGCGCCTCGCCGGCGACGACCGGCCCGCGCAGCCCGAGCGAACGCGTCCAGCGGAGGTCGAGCACGCCCGCGGCTCCGTCGAGGGACCGGGCGCGGTCAAGCAGCGCGGAGGCGTGGCCCGCCTGCCAGAGTCCGCCGGCGGCGGCCCCGAAGGAAAGACGGACCTGCCCGGCGCCGGCGAGCGCGGCGACGTCCAGCACCAGGCGCTTCATGCGCTGCGCGTCCCAGGGCTCGCGCGACTTCCAGGAACGCGTCACCGGATCGGCGAGCGCGGCGAAGGACACGGCGAGATGCTCGCGCACCTGGCCGTCGGGCTGCGGGCGGAAGACCACGCCGACCTCGAAGACCGCGCGCAGGTCCGCATGGACCGAGGCGTTGAGCGCCAGGGCGCCGGCGAGACCGGGCAGCAGGGACGCGCGCAGATGGGTCTGCTCGGCCGTCAGCGGATTGTCGATGGCGAGGGCGGCGGCACGCTCGGCGCCGAGCGTGCGGGCCAGCTCGGCCGCGTCCCGCATCGAGTAGTGGCAGCACTCCGTGAAGCCGGCGCCGATGAGCCGGGCGGCGACCTCGCGGGCGAAGGCGGCGGAAGGCGCGTCCTCGTCGCCGGGGACCGGAGCGGCCGGACGGCCGACGGGGACGTTGTCCGTGCCATGGACGCGCACGAACTCCTCGACCAGGTCGATCGGGCGCGTGACGTCAGAGCGGAAGGACGGAACCGTGACGGACAGTCCGGAGGCGGCGGCCTTGACCGTGAACCCGAGCCGCGTGAGCGCGGCGGACACGTCGGCGTCGGAGACCGGGGCGCCGACCTTGGCGGCCACGAAACCGGCGGGAAGGTCGACCGTGACGTCCGCGCGCGGCGGACGGCCGGCGGCGACGGCGGGACCGACGGGCTCCGCGCCGGCGAGCTTGACGAGGAGATCGGCGGCGAGGCGCGAGGCGAGCTCGACCCCTGCGGGATCGACGTCGCGGGCGAAGCGGTGGGAGGAGTCGGTGCTCACGCCGAGACGGCGGGCCGCGCGACGCACGTCCGCCGGACGGAACCAGGCGGACTCCAGGAGGACCTCGGTCGTGGCTTCGGACACGCCGGAGCCGGCGCCGCCCATGACGCCCGCGAGGACAAGGGCGCGCGCCTCGTCGGCGATCACGCAGACCGTGCCGTCGAGCGCGACCTTGCGTCCGTCGAGCAGTTCGAGCGTCTCGCCGTCACGGGCGGGACGGACCTCGATAGCGCCCTTGACGGAGGCGGCGTCGAAGGCGTGGAGGGGCTGGCCCAGCTCGAGCATCACCCAGTTCGTGACGTCGACCACGTTGTTGATCGGGCGGAGTCCCGCGGCTTCGAGATCGCGGCGCAGCCAGTCGGGCGAAGGGCCGACCTTCACCGCGCGGAAGGCGCGCAGGGCGTAATAGGGGCAGGCCTCGGAAGAAAGGCGCACCAGGCGCGGGCCGCCTGAAGCCTGCAGCCCCGCGGGGGTCGACAGCGCGAGCGGAAGCAGCGGACGGCCGAGCGCGGCGGCGAGTTCGCGGGCCACGCCGCGGAGACCCAGGCAATCGCCGCGGTTGGGCGTCACCGAGATCTCGAGCACCGTGTCAGGCGGGCCGTAGAGCGCGTTGAGCGGCGTGCCGACCGCGGGGGCGCGGGGCGTGAGGATGAGGAGGCCGTCCTCGCCCTTGCCCAGCCCGAGCTCCTCCGAGGAGCACATCATGCCGGCCGAGTCGACGTCGCGCAGCTTGGAGACCTTGATCTCGAAGCCGCCGGGCATGACCGTGCCGGGGAGCGCGACCGGCACCCGGTCGCCCGCCTTGAAGTTCTTGGCGCCGCAGACGATCTGGCGCGGCGCCCCGTCGCCGACGTCGACCTGGCAGACGCTCAGACGGTCCGCCTTCGGGTGCTTCTCGAACGACTTGATCTCGCCGACCACCACCTGCGGCAGCGGGGCGAGGCCGAAGGTCGTGACTGACTCGACCTCGAGGCCGAGCATGGGAAGGACCTCGGCGACCCGTTCGGCGGTGACGCCGGCTAGGTCCACGTGACGGGCGAGCGACTGGAGGGAGACCTTCATGCGGGGCTCAGGCGAACTGGCGCAGGAAGCGCGCGTCGTTGGCGTAGAAATGGCGGATGTCGTCGATGCCGTGGACCAGCATCGCGATGCGTTCGAGGCCGAGGCCGAAGGCGAGCCCGGACCACTCCTTCGGGTCGAGGCCGCAGAGCTCGAGCACCTTGGGGTCGACGAGGCCGCAGCCCATGATTTCGAGCCAGCGTCCCGAGAGGCGTCCGAGATTGGGCGAACGCAGGTCCATCTCGAAGCTCGGCTCCGTGAACGGGAAGAACGAAGGCCTGAGGCGGATCTCGGCGTCGGGTCCGAACGTCTCCTTCACGAAGAAGTCGAGGACCCCGCGGAGGTCGGCGAGCGTGACCTGGCGGTCGATCCAGAGCCCCTCGACCTGGTGGAAGTTGGCGGAGTGCGTCGCGTCGACCGCGTCGCGACGGAAGCAGCGGCCCGGCGCGACGATGCGGAACGGCGGCTTGCGCGAGAGCATCGTGCGGACCTGCACGCTGGAGGTGTGGGTGCGGAGCAGGACGGCCTCGGCCCCCTTGCGCGGGGCGTCGGCGGAGCGGAACGCGGCGGGCAGGTAGA
Organism: uncultured Klebsiella sp.; assembly: GCA_964601955.1. GTDB lineage: Bacteria > Verrucomicrobiota > Verrucomicrobiia > Opitutales > UBA953 > UBA953. The sequence continues at coordinate 5,656 of CAZRPB010000067.1, forward strand.
GCGTGTCCTGCATGTCACGCGCGGGGTGGTCCGCCGGCGTGTTGAGCGCGTCGAAGCAATGCCACTCCGTCTCGACCTCCGGCCCTTCGGCCACGGTGAAGCCGAGCTTGCGGAACGAGGCGAGGATGCGCTCACGCGTGCGGCTGAGCGGGTGGGCCGAGCCGGCGGGGACGTCGGGAGAGGGCAGCGAGGGGTCGGCCGGTGCGCCGAGCGCGGAGGCGATCTCGGCGTCCTCCACCTTGGCGAGGAGGGCGGCGAGCAGTTCCTCGACCTCACGCTTGGCCTCGTTGAGCAGACGGCCGACGACCGGACGCTCCTCCTTGGAGAGCGCGCCCATGCCCTTCATGACCTGGGTGAGGGAGCCGTTGGGACCCACCACGCGGGCCTTGAAGGCCTCCATCTCGGCACGGGTCGTGACGGCGGCGGAGTCCTGCCGGGCGGCGTCGACGATGGTGGCGAGCTGCTGCTGCATGCCTGGTGTTTTGTGCGTGACGGAAGCCGGGCGGCAAGCGAAAGCACCCCCTCGCAAAACAGGAAGCCCCGGTGGCCGGGGCTTCGCGAGGAGGGCCGCTGGGGCGCGGACTCAGGCGAGGGCGGCCTTGGCCTTCTGGACGATGGCCTCGAAGGCGGGCGCGTCGTGGATGGCGAGCTCGCTGAGGTTCTTGCGGTCCATGAGGACGTTGGCCTTCTTCAGGCCGGCGATCAGGCGGCTGTAGGTGATCCCCAGGGGCCGGCAGGCGGCGTTGAGGCGCACGATCCACAGCTGGCGGAACGTCGACTTGTTCTTGCGTCGGTCGCGGTAGGCGAACTTCTGGGCGCGCTGCGACGCCTCGAGGGCGTACACGTAGAGACGCGATTTGTTTCCGAAGTAGCCCTTGGCCGACGCGATGGTGCGACGCTTGCGCGCCTTGGTGGCCGGACCGTTGGTTGCTCTAGGCATGTTGGTATGTGGTTTGCTTGGTTTTTATGGGCGGGCCTCGGGGTCGCCTTAGACACCCGTTCGGCCCGAGAGGGGACTCAGGCGAAGGGCATCGAAGCCAGCATCTTCTTCTCGAAGCCGGAATCGACCCGCTTGGACTTGTTGGCGCGGCGGCGCTGCTTGCGGGACTTGGAGCTCAGCAGGTGACGCGTGTTAGGGGAGCGACGCATGACCTTGCCGGAACCGGTGATCTTGAAGCGCTTGGAGATGGACTTGCGGGTCTTCTGCATGGCGGAAAGAGGTCGAACAAAGAGGTCGGGCCGCGGCTTGTAAAGGGGAAAGGGGGCGAAAAGGCCGTCTCCTCGCCCGGTTTGACTCGGTGCGGAGCGTCCGTCTCTGTGCCTCGAACCTCCCTCCCACCATGATTTCCATCGGAAAAGTCCCCAAACTGAACTTCAAGGTCGACGCGGTGGTCGGCGGAAAGACCGTCTCCCTCCCCTTCTCGGAGCTGATGGACGGCCCGACCGTGGTCTCCGTCTACATGCGTAACAACACCTCGGCCTGCGACAAACAGGCCGCCGAACTATCAAAAGTAATGCAAGTCGTTGCTAAAAAAGGATTTAAGTTGATAGCCATCTCCCGAGACAAGGTCGGATCCCACGAAAAATACGCCCAGAAGCACGGCTACAAGTACGCCCTGGTGGCGGACCCTGATGACCTCTTCTCCAAGTCGGTGGACGGGATGGTTGAGAAGTCCATGTACGGAAAGAAGTTCCTCGGGCCGGCCCGGGCCGCCTATGTCTTCGACGTCAAGGGAAGGCTCGTGGCCGCGGTGCCCAAGGTCGAGGCGGCCGCGCACGGCGCCCAGGTGCTGGAGGCGATCGCGTCCTTGAAGTGAGGGGAAGCCCCGTTGAATCGGGGCTTGAACCTCCTCCGGGAAAAAGTGACTTTCCCCGGACAGACGCACGCACAGTTACCTAATGGCAACCCCGTATCGCCCCTCAGGCCCCAGGCCGAAACCGTCCAATCTGAACCAGAGGAGGGACCAGCGGAAGGAGGACAAGGGACCGCGTCGCAACGACCGCATCCGCGCCACGGAAGTCCGCGTCCTCACCGCGAAGGGCGAGATGCTCGGCATCATGCCCACCTTGCGGGCGCTGGACCTGGCGCGCGAGGCCGGAGTCGACCTCATCGAGATTTCGGCCAACGCGCAGCCTCCGGTCTGCAAGCTGATCGAATACGGCAAGTTCCTCTACGAGGAGGCCAAGAAGCACAAGCATCAGAAGTCCGCGAGCAAGGTGAAGGAGATCAAGCTCCGCCCCCGCATCGACGTGCACGACCTCATGATCAAGGTGCGCCGTGCGGAGAACTTCCTGTACCACGGACACAAGGTGAAGCTGCTGCTGCAGTACCGCTACCGCGAGCTCGAGCACCCTGAGATCGGCGTCGACACCATCCAGCGCGCGATCCAGGAGCTCGCCCACATCAGCACGCACGACAACGAGCCCAAGCGCAACGGGCGCACCATCGTCGTGGGCCTGACGCCCGTGCAGCAGAACCGACGCAAGCTCGTCCACAACGCCGCTCCGGGCGAAGAGGACGGCGAGGACGATTCGGCGGAGACGGACGGCGACGAGCAGGAGTGATCCGGTGTCTAGGGCGTGGAGCATCCTGACCGCGGCCCTGGCGCTGGCCGCGGCCGCCACGGCCGAGCTGCGGGCGGCCGACGTCTACCTCGGCGACTCGCTGCGCCAGCTGGGCGCGACGAAGCTGCCGCCCCAAGGCGGCGACCGCGCCGGCTCCGAACGTCACGGCGGCGCCGGCAAGCCGACGCTCTACGCCGAGCGGGACCGGGACCACGTGCTCGTGGACGGGGTCAAAGTCATGCTCTCCGAGCCCGTGGGGCTGCTCAAGGGGCGGCTCACCGTGGCCCGCGTGGACTATGACAAGGTGCTCGTCCCGCTCTTCTGGCGCACCGCCGAGCGCAAGCCCGTGCGCCGGATCATGCTCGACCCCGGGCACGGCGGAAGCGACCCCGGCAAGCAGCACGCCAAGTACAACGAGAAGACCGTCGCCTTCGACACTGCCGTGCGCGTCAAGGCCGCGCTGGAGCAGCAGGGCTTCGAGGTGCTCCTGACAAGGAGCAAGGACGCCTCGCTCGACCTGCCGGCCCGGCCGGCGCTGGCGGGCAAGTTCGCGGCCGACCTGTTCGTCAGCATCCATTACAATTCGGCCGGGACGAACGACACGACCAGCGAGGGCATCGAGACCTACTGCCTGACGCCTCCCGGGACGCGCTCCACCAACGTCGCCAAGGGCAAGGCCGACGTCTCCGCGGAACCGGGCAACCGTTTCGACGCACGCAACCTGCAGCTGGCCTGGTGCGTGCAACGCCAGCTCCTGGCCAGGACCCGGGGCGAGGACCGGGGCGTGCGCCGGGCGCGCTTCGCGGTCCTGCGCACCCTGCCCTGCCCGGGCATCCTCATCGAGGGCGGATTCGTCTCCAGCCGCCGTGAGGGCGCCCTGATCGGATCCCCCGCCTACCGCCAGCAGGTGGCGGAGGCCATTGCGGCCGGCATCGCGGAATACGCCCGCGCCGTGCAGCCGGCCGGCCGCTGACCCTGAAAGGGCTTGCCAAGGACCCGGCCCGGGGTTTTTTCAACGTTCCCTCGGACCCGTCGGCAGTCGCCGCCGGACCTTCCCGCGGGAAAACCACCACCACAACCAAACCCCGGCCCCGTCCTCAGCGACGACCGGGACAAACAGTCCAAAAAATGAGCATCATGGAAAAACTGCTCGCCGACTCCAATTTCGGCGCGCTCAAGGCCCACTCCGTCGTGAAGGCGAGGATCACCGAGATCCGTGACGACAAGTTCGTCGTCGTCGACATCAACGGCAAGTCCGAGGGCTTCATCCCCCAGGCCGAATTTCCCGACATGGCCGAAGTCCAGGTCGGCATGCAGCTCGAGGTCTACCTCGAGAAGCTTGAGAACAAGGACGGCACCCCGACCGTCTCCTACGACCGCGCCCAGCAGATCCGCAAGTGGGAGAGCATCGAGGCCAACTGCCAGGAAGGCAGCGTCGTGCAGGGCCGCGTGAAGGCCGTCGTCAAGGGAGGCCTCATCGTCTCCGTCGGCGTCGACGCGTTCATGCCGTCCTCCCAGATCGACGTCAACCCGCCCAAGAGCCTCGAGCCCTACGTCGGCCAGACCTTCGACTTCAAGATCATCAAGATCAACAAGGACAAGAAGAACCTCGTCGTCTCGCGTCGCGAGCTCATCGAGGAGCAGCGCGGCGAGAGCCGCCGCAAGCTCCTGGAGGAGGTCAAGCCCGGCGTCGTCCGCCGCGGCGTCGTCAAGAACATCACCGACTACGGCGCGTTCGTGGACCTCGACGGCCTCGACGGCCTGCTGCACGTCACCGACATGTCCTGGGGACGCATCGGCCACCCGAGCGAAGTCGTCAAGGTCGGCGAGGAGATCACCGTCATGGTGGTCGAGGTCGACCGTGAGCGCGAGCGCGTCTCCCTGGGCCTCAAGCAGACCCAGCCCAACCCCTGGGAAGGCATCGAGAAGCGCTACCCCGCCGGCCAGAAGGTCAAGGGCAAGGTCGTCAACCTCGTCGCCTACGGCGCCTTCGTCGAGATCGAGGGCGGCGTGGAGGGCCTGGTGCACGTCTCCGAGCTCTCCTGGACCAAGCGCGTCCAGAAGCCTTCCGACATCCTCAAGGTCGGCCAGGAGGTCGAGGCGGTCATCCTCAACGTCAACAAGGATGAGCAGAAGATCTCGCTCGGCGTCCGGCAGCTCGAGGCCAATCCGTGGGAGAAGGTCCGTCACAACTACCCCGTGGGCGCGCGCGTCCGCGGCAAGGTGCGGAACCTCACCAACTACGGCGCCTTCGTGGAGCTGGAGGACGGCATCGACGGCATGGTCCACGTCTCCGACATGAGCTGGACCCGCCGCATCAACAACCCGGCCGAAGTCATGAAGAAGG
>CAZRPB010000068.1:0-10462 GCA_964601955.1 uncultured Klebsiella sp.
GCGACCGCGGCCTTGGAGCGGCGCAGGATGTAGGGCGCGGCCATCTGCAGCAGCCTGTCGTCATGCCACTTGCGGTCCTCGCCGGTGAGCCGCTCCTGGGCCTTGGGCAGGTAGCCCGGCATGAGGAAGCCGAAGAGCGAGCGCAGGTCCTCGAGGGAGTTCTCCACCGGCGTGCCGGTGAGGATGTAGCGGCCCTTGGCGATCAGCTGCTTGACCGACTTGGCCGCCTGCGAGCGCGGGTTCTTGATGTTCTGGCCCTCGTCGCAGGTGACGGCCCCCCAGGTGATGAGGGAGAACGCGCCGATGTCGCGGGCGAGCGTGCCGTAGGAGGTCACGACCAGGTCGAACTTGCCCAGGTATTCGGGCGAGACGACGCGGGCCTGTCCGTGGTGGGCGAGCGTGCGCAGGCCGGGGGTGAAGCGTCTGGCCTCGCGACGCCAGTTCTCGACGAGCGAGGCCGGGCAAACCACGAGGCAGGGGCCGTCCTCCTTGCGGTGCGTGCGCAGGGCCTCCATGAACGCGAGCGCCTGCACGGTCTTGCCCAGGCCCATCTCGTCGGCCAGCAGCCCCCCGAGGTTGCTCGAGTGGATGTGCCAGAGCCAGGCCACCCCCACCTGCTGGTAGAGGCGCAGCATCGCGGCGAGCTCCGGACGGACGGGCGCGGGCTGGAGCTTGGAGAGGTTGCGGATCGCGTCGGAGCGCTTGGACCAGGTCTCCGGCGGCGCGAAGGCGGCCTGCAGTTCCTCGGCGATCGCGTCGGCGCTGGCCAGGTCGGCGTACCCGATCTTGAGCTCGAGGTCCAGGTCCATGTCGCGCTTGGCGTCGCCCGTGATGCGGCGCTGGGCGTTGCGGATGGACTCAAGCAGCTCGGGCGTGATCAGCCGCGGGCCGTGGTCGGTGTAGAAGAACATGCGGCCGCTCGACAGGGCCTCCTGGATGACCTTCGGCGACTTGCCCTCGGGGTCGATGCCCACGGCGAAGTTGAAGCCGCCTTCGGCCTCGGAGGCGTCGCAACGGGCCTTGGCGAGCTGCACCTTGTTGAGGGAGTTGCTGAGGTTGTGGGAGAAGAAGGATTCGTTCTGCTCCAGGAGCAGGCGATGATGGCGGGCCAGGAAGTTGAGCACCTGGATGGTCCCGGCGAGGTACCACTCGCGGCTGGCGGTCTCGAGGGTGAAGCCGCTCCGCTGGAGCACCTCGCGCAGTTCGGCCACGGGTCCGGAGGACTGCTGGGGCAGCCGCACGCGCAGCCACTTCATTGATCCGTCGAGCCAGACCTTGTCCTCGCGTCCACGGTCCGTGGAGCGCACCTCCTGTTCGTCGCCGTCCTCCTCCGGGTCTCCGGCCAGGGCGGCCTGCGGGGAGGAGACGGGGTCGTCCAGGTGGGCGTGCACGCCGGCGAGACGGTCGCCCTCCCAGGCGAGCGGCGCCTCGGGCGCGTTGGCCATGCGGAAGATGGCGAGGCCCTTGCCGACGGAGAGCAGCTGGCGGAGGTGCCTGCGGGTCAGGGGCAGGATCCCCTGGAGCTTGCCGTTGCAGAGGTTCTCGAGGATCGCCAGGAAGAAGACCGTCTCAGGTTCGATGTTCCAGGCCTTGCCGCGGTCGAGGTTCTCAGGCGCGACCTGCACGCCTTCCACCCGCAGCTCGAGCCGGCAGATGATCTCATCGCGCGCGGCGGCGGTCGGGATGTTGGGCGGGATGATGAATCGGACCTCGATGGGCGTGCCCTTGCGCGAGGAGAGGCTGATCGAACGCAGGCGGGGGCCCGCGCCGGCTTCGGCGGCGGTGCGCCGGTCAGCCGGCTTCTCCGAGGTCGGCGCGGGTGCGGCGGGCTTCTCCTCCTCGAGCTTGATGATGCCTTCCTTGACCGCGAGGGCGAGGTAGGCCGCCACGGAGTGGACGCACAGCTTGCGTTTGACGACGGACACCTCGCATCCGCACTCATTGCGCTGGAAGGTCACGGAGCGCAGGTTCCACCTGGCTTCGCGGCTGCCCTTGTCCTCCTCGACCAGGGCTTCGACCAGCGGGGCCTTCCATGTGGCCTTCCGCACCTTGCCCTTGAGCACCAGGGCCTTGGCCTGAAGCACGGTCGCTCCTCCGGCCAGGTCGATCAGGTCGTCTTCGGAAATATTGGGCAACGGCGTCGGGGCCGCCATGGGTCTAGGTAGGTTCAAACGGCTCGCCCTTGGAGGGGCGGCCGAGGAAATGATGACTTTTAAGGGATAGGCGGCGCCTCAGAGGGCGACGTCCTGGTCCGGTACTCCGGGGTGCATCTCGAAGATGCCCACCGGGGTCGTCGGTCCGGTCATCACGATGGAGTAGTCCGGGCTGATGCCAATACTAATCTGACCCCCGGGCATGTGCACCGTGACGTCGGCGTCCACCAGGCCCATCTTGCGGGCCACGGCCGCCGAGGCCGAGGACGAGGAGCCGGAGGCGAGGGTGTATCCGGCCCCGCGCTCCCAGATCTCGATGCGGACATTGCGCCGGTCCAGCACCTTCATGAACTGGACGTTGGTGCGGTTGGGGAAGTTGGGGTGCACCTCGAGGTGCGGTCCGTAGGTGCGCGCCAGGTCGGGGCTGAGTTCGTCGACGGGGATGACGCAGTGGGGGTTGCCCACGGTGGCCGACCAGTAGCGGAAGGTCCGTCCGGCGACGGCGATCTCCTCGCCGAGGACTTCGCGGTCGGGGCCGACGTGAGGGATCTCGGGTGCGCGGAAGGACACGCCGCCCATCTCGACGCGGATGCGCCGTCCGCCTTCGAACACCGCGCAGCCGACGACGCCGCCGAGGGTGTGCAGGCGGAACTCCTGCCCCTCGCGCACGCGGCCGGTCTCGAGGAGGTGACGGCAGAAGATGCGGATGCCGTTGCCGGACTTCTCCGCCTCGGAGCCGTCGGGATTCAGGATGCGCAGGCCGATGAGTCCGTCCGCGCGCGCGATCGGTCCGTAGAGGATGCCGTCGGAGCCAAGGCCGTAATGACGGTGGCACACCTTGCGGATCGCGTCCGTCGGGAAGAGGGCGGGGCAGTCCTTCGGCTCAAGCACGAGGTAGTCGTTGCCGAGGGCGTGATACTTCGCGAAGCGCATGCGGTCGGGATTGGCGTTTTTCGCTCCTTTGGCAAGCGTGCGCGGGGATGGCTTGGCAAAGGTTGCCCCCACGCTATGCACGCAGCATGCGACTCGCCCCTTTTCTCGCCCTGTTCGCCGCGCTCACCGTCCCGGCCGCCGACCGGCCCAACATCGTGCTGCTCTACGCCGACGACATCGGCTGGGGCGACCTCGGGTGTTACGGGGCCAAGGTCATCCCGACGCCGAACCTCGACCGGCTCGCCTCGCAAGGCGTCCGTTTCACGGCCGGCTACTGCACCTCGGCCACCTGCACGCCTTCGCGCTACTCCCTGCTGACGGGCGAGTACGCCTGGCGTCGGCAAGGCACGGGCGTCCTCCCGGGCGACGCGCGCATGATCATCCGGCCGGGGCGCCCGACGATGGCGTCCAGCCTCGCCAAGCTGGGCTACGCGACCGGCGTGGTCGGCAAGTGGCATCTCGGCCTCGGCTCCGGCGACGTCGACTGGAACAAACGGATCTCGCCTTCGCCGAACGACATCGGCTTCAGCTACTCCTTCATCATGGCCGCTACCGGCGACCGGGTGCCGACGGTCTACGTCGAGGACGGGGGCGTGGTCGGGCTCGACCCGAAGGATCCCATCGAGGTCAGTTACAAGGCTCCCTACCCGGGCGATCCCGACCTCAAACTGGATTCCGAGCGCGCCAAGCTGAAGATGGACTGGTCGCACGGCCACAACATGGCGCTGGTCAACGGCGTCGGACGCATCGGCTGGATGAAGGGCGGCAAGGCCGCGGTCTGGAACGACCAGACGATGGGCGACACCTTCGCGGACAAGGCCTGCGCGTTCATCGCTCGCAGCAAGGACCGTCCGTTCCTGCTCTACTACGCCTCGCATGAGAACCACGTGCCGCGCCTGCCTCACCCGCGCTACGCCGGCCGCACGCCGCTGGGCCCCCGCGGCGACGCGGTCGTCGCGTTCGACGACCAGGTGGGCCGCATCCTCGCGGAACTCGACCGCCACGGACTCGCGGAGAAGACGCTCGTGGTCGTCTCCTCCGACAACGGCCCCATCCTCGACGACGGCTACAAGGACCAGTCGACCGAGCTCAACGCCAAGGCCGGGCATGAGCCCGCGGGTCCGTTCCGGTCCGGCAAGTATTCCATCCTCGAGGGCGGCACCCGGGTCTCGTTCATCGCGCGTTTCCCCGGTCGAGCGCCCGCGGGCAAGGTGTCCGACGCCCTGATCTCGCAGGTCGACCTCCCCGCCACGTTCCTCCGCATCGCCGGCGGCGATCCCGCCGAATACGCCTCCGTCGACGCACGCGACCATTCCGCGGCCCTGCTCGGCGGCGCCGGACGCGACCTCCTGATCTCCAGCGTCCAGGGCGGTCAGCTTTCCATCCGCGACGCCCGCTGGAAATACATCCCGGGCACAGGCAAGCAGGGCAAGGCGGCCTGGAAATCCGTCGCGGTCCAGCCCGGCAAGGCCGAGGACTTCAAGCGTGACGCCGCGGAGCAGGGCAAGGACCGCCTCTTCGATCTGCTCGCCGACCCGTCCGAGCGCAACAATGTGGCCGCCGCGAACCCCGAGGTCGTCGCGCGCCTGAAGGCCGCCCTCGAGGCCGAGCGCGCCAAGGGCTTCAACCAGCCCCTCGGCCTCTGATTTCCACACCATGAAGAAAATCCGCGTCCTCTGCGTCGGCGCCGGCCACATGGGCCGTTCTCACGCCCTCGCCTATCACAAGCTGCCCGGCTTCGAAATCGTGGGCCTCGTCACCCGTTCGGCCGAGTCCCGCGCCAGGCTCAACGCCGAGCTCGGCGGCGGCTACGCCGAGTTCGGCGACTTCCATGAAGCCCTCGCGCGCACCAAGCCCGACGCGGTGTCCATCTCCAGCTATCCCGACACCCACGCCGAATACGCCGTGGCGGCATTGGACGCCGGCTGCCACGTCTTCGTCGAGAAGCCGCTCGCGGTGACGGTGGAGGAGGCCGAGCGCATCGTCGCCAAGGCCAAGGCCGTGAAGCGCAAGGTCGTCATCGGCTACATCCTGCGCCATCACCCCGCCTGGACGCAGTTCGTCGCCACGGTCCAGAAGCTGGGCAAGCCGCTGGTCATGCGCATGAACCTCAACCAGCAGAGCTTCGGCGACATGTGGAAGACCCATCGCGCTTTGCTACAGAGCTGCAGCCCCGTGGTCGACTGCGGCGTGCATTACGTCGACATCATGTGCCTGATGACCGGCAGCCGTCCGGTCCGCGTCTCCGGCATCGGGGCGCGCCTGTCCGAGGAATTGCCGCCGGGCATGGTGAACTACGGCCAGCTGCAGGTGACTTTCGCCGACGGCTCCGTCGGCTGGTACGAGGCCGGCTGGGGGCCGATGATGTCCGAGGAGGCCTTCTTCGTGAAGGACGTCATCGGCCCGAAGGGCTGCGTCTCCATCGTCGCCGGCAAGGCCGCCGAGGCCGGTAAGTCGGCCGACGTCGACTCCCATTCCGCCGCGCAGGCCCTCAAGGTACACCACGCGGCGCTCGGGGCCGACGGCAGGTTCCTCAAGCCCGACGAAATCGTTCCGACCGAGGCCGACCCCGGTCACGACGGCCTCTGCGAGCGCGAGCAGGCCTACTTCGAGCGGGCCATCCGCGAGGACCTCGACCTCACGGCCCACATGGACGACGCGGTGAACTCGATGCGGATCGTGCACGCCGCCGACCGCTCCTTCCGCGAAGGGCGCACCGTCGAGCTCTGACCGTGGGATCGGGACGGCACAACCTCGTCTTCATGGGCGTGAGCGGCTGCGGCAAGAGCACCGTGGCCGCGCTGCACGCCGGGGCGACGGGCGCCACGCTCATCGAGGCCGATGACTTCCATCCGCCCGCCAATGTCGAGAAGATGCGTTCGGGCACCCCGCTGACCGACGCCGACCGCGCGGGCTGGCTCTCGGCCATGGCCGGGCGCATCGCCGAAGGCAGGGCGCGCGGCGAGGCGATGGTCATCACGTGCTCCGCGCTCAAGCGGGCCTACCGCGATCGCCTGCGCGCCGCCGACCCCGACCTCATCTTCATTCATCTCACCGGTTCGCGCGAGCTCCTGGCCGCCCGCATCGGCGCGCGCAAGGGACACTTCATGCCGCCCGGACTCCTCGACAGCCAGCTGGACGCGCTGGAGCCCCCCGTCGCGCCGGACGAACGTTGCCTGACCCTGGACGTCGCCTCCTCGCCTGAGGCGCTTGGTGCGGCCGTCGCGACGTTCTTGCGGGACGCCTAGGCCCTCAGTCGACGTCGATCCGGATGCGCGGCGTCCGGCGGACCTTGGCGGCGGAGTCGACCTCGAAGGCGTCGCCTTCGAAGTGGACCCAGTCCGCATGGCTGGTGAAGACCGCCTTCGGACCTGCCTTCACGGTCCGGCCGTCTCCCAAGGTCAGGACCAACCGCAGGTTGCGCACCTTGAACTTGTCCTCATTGAGCGGGACTGAGACCTCGGCCACGTTGCGCGGCGCGAGCTTCATGCGCCCCTGTTCCTGCAGCTCGAAGCCGAAAGTCTTCCATGCGTCCCCGCAGGTCGGGAGCCGGCCCACCGCGAGACCGTTCAGGCTCACGGTCTTCTCCCCGAAGCCCTGATTCACGCCGAAGCATTCTCCCTCGAGACGTGCCGACTTCACGCCGCGCAGGTCCTCGGCGCCAAGCCCGAGCCTGGGCGGGGGCACCGCGGGCAGGCCAGTCTCACGCAGCACGGCGTCGGTGTGGCGCAAGGCCCCGGGAAAGGTCAGCGGCGACAACGTGTCCTTGCCCGCCTGCTCGCCGAAGGGTCGCTCGGTCAGGAGCCAGGCCTCGGCTTTGGTCGCTTCATCCGCGCCGGCCAAGCGCACCGTCACCTCTGCGCCGCCATGCGCGGCCAGGTCGAATCCGGCCATCTCCCAGGCGCGCGCCTTTTCGCTGGGCATGCCGTCGCGGGCGTAGCTCGGGTAGGCGTTGAGCCGGCTCCGGGTGACACGCGCGGGCTTGGCCGGCTTGCCGTCGAGGAGGACCTGGGGCAGGACGGGGTAGCCCATCACCAGCAGTTCCCGGCGCTCACCCGCGAACTCGGTCACCGTGATCCTGGCCTCATGCGGCTGGACGCCCGGTTCGATGCGTGCCGTCGGCGCCAGCTTGAGCGTCGGTCCGCGGGCGGCGCCCGGCTCGAGCTCGATCGCCACCGTCTCGTAGCCCGGAATCGTGATCTCTCCGACGGCGCCCGACTCGAAGCCGTGGGCCAGCTCCTGCCGGTACGGGTAGACGATCCGGCCGCGCCAAGGCTTGCCCGGAGCGCCCCGGAACATCGTGGTCGCATCCAGCCCGAAGCGCAGCGTCTGCGCCTCGGCTCGCGGGTTGCGGGCGACCAGCGTGCCGGTGGTCCCGTCATGCGACCAGCCCACGAACGCGTAGGCCGACCCCTCGTCGGGGCGCCCGCCCACGTAGCAGGTGTTGATCATGTCGGCGTGGCGGGACTCCGTCCAGCGGTGGATCGCGATGAGCGCCTGCCATTCGTGCGGCTGCACCGAAGCCGGGGACAGATACCATTCTCGCAGCAGCGTGCCGCGACCGTAGTGCATCAGCACGTAGTCGGACCAGTCGCGCGGCAGGTCGGTCTCGTAGGACATCTGTCCGCGGGCGTTGCGGATGATCCCGTGCGTCATGATGTTCGCGATCGGGAACCATGGACGGTCGGACGGGTCGCCCCACATCCGCCAGAAGAACACGTCACGGTCGGTCGTAGCCTGCGCGCGGCCGGCCAGTTCCGGCCAGTTGCCGTTGAAGCCGTCGTCGCCGGCCAGCAGCCAGACCGAGTCGGCGTAGTTCAGCCAGGCCGGCGAATGCCACGTCCAGTTCGTCGCGTTGATGAAGACGCCTTCGTCCCGGGCGGGCAGGGTGGCGAAGCCGAACTCCCGGAACTCGGCCTCATGTCCGTGCCGGTCGGTCGGCACCGTGTTGGACAGATGGTTGAAGTCGAGTTTCAGGTAGGAAACTCTGGTCGTGGCGGCGAGTTCACGGACCTGCCGGCGGAGCGCGTCCCCGTATCTCTCATCCGCCAGCGAGTGGTGGGCGAAATATTTCCTGAAGTAGGCGTTGGGCTGGGCCTTCGCGAAGCCTTCCTTGACGCCCCAGCCGATGTCATTCGTCGTGCCGTCCGCCGCCATCCAGAGCCCGAGCGAGGAACCTTGGGCGCGGAGCTTCTCGCTGAGCCCGTTCAGGTCCTTCATGCCGCCGGGGAAGGCGTCCGGCGCCGGTTGCCAGACGGATCTGCGGTCCTGCCAGCCGTTGTCCGGCACCATGCCGTCGACCCTGACGCCCGAGCCCTTCAGCGCCTCGACGAACTGCCGGTGGATCGATGGCAGACTGTCTCCCTTCAGGTTCTTGCCTGCCGGGTCGAACCAGTTGTTGTAGTGGGTGTAGCTGCGCGTGCGATCCTTCGTCCGGCTGTAATCGATGACCGCCTGTTCGGGAGTCAGGCCTGCGGGAACGGCGAACACCGCGACCGCGTCCGTGTAGGTGCGCGGGTCTTCCCCGACCGCGGTCGGAGGGAACGACAGACAACGGACCAGTCCTGGTCGGGGGCGCGTCTCCATGTCCGCTTTCTCGTAGTCGACGAAGCTGTGGTTGCCCACCTTCTCGTAACGATGGGCGTAAGCCGTGGGCTGGTTGCCGTCGGTGTGGCGGGTCAGGGTGGTGGGCGCATGCGGCATGACGATCCAGGCGTCATCGAGCACGACAGGTTCTCCGCGGCCTCCCCGGCTTGCCCGGGCCTTCGTCCGGAAACGCTCCGTCTCCACGGCGGCGGTCCGGTCGGCCTGTCCGTGAGCCCATGCGATTTCCAGAGTCTTGTAGATGGCGGACGGGCTTCGTGAGCCGGGCGCAGGCGCTTCGTGGGGCTTCAGCGCGAGGTAGAACGTCTGATGGACCTTGGGCGGCGCGAGCGGGTTGCCCGTCCGGCCCGCCCGCAGGACGTATTCGACGTCCGGCAGGGACCGGGATTGGCTGCTGCGCATGCCCTCGCCGCGATTCGCGAACTTGACCGTCTTCGCCTCGTAGTCATCCGCGGTGAGCACCGTGCCGTCGGTGAGACGGATCGCGAACTCGTCGCTGTCCACGTCGAGCGTCCGTCCGGTCGCCTTGTCCGTCCAGCCGAGCGTGCGGAAGCGGCCGTCCTTCAGTTCGAAGCGACGGACTAGGTCGCCGTTGCTCAGTTCGTAGGTCTCGGCCGAGGCCAAGCCGCCGACGCACAGGGCGAGGAGGGCTGAAAACAAGCGGGGCATGGCAGGAATCTGCCACGCCCCGCGGAGGCTTCAAGCCATCCGACCGTCAGTTCGAGCGCTTCCAGCTGACCTTGGAGGGCTCGACGACGCTCTCCTTGTCCTTGGTCGGGAATTCCTTCGGGACCTCGAGCGTGACCTTGTTGGTCGCGGCCCACTCGACCGAGCGGGCGAAGACCGTCTGGAAGCCCACGCAGTGAAGGGGGTCGAGGGGGACGCCGCCCATCAGGTGTCCCATGGAGGTCGTGACGACGCGGCCCTGGCCGAACTTCGCCCACCAGACCATCGGCTCGTGCATGCCGGTGCCCTTGGCGTGGTCTTCGGGGGAGGAGTAGGCGCTGGCGAGGATGTCCACGTGGCCGGCGTCGCCGCGCATGCGGTGGTAGAGCTCGTCGGAGGCGTGCAGCCACTCGACGGGCATGCCCTTCTGGATGGGGTGGTCCATGTTGCGTCCCTTCAGCACGAAGGCGTGCTTGGGGCCGTGGCCGGAGCCGAAGCCGCGGTCCTGGAACTTCTCCTTCTCGCGGGGCACGGCGACGGCCTTGCCCGTGGCGTCATCGACCGCGACGCGGTCCTTGAAGGTCTCGCCGCGCCAGCCGAAGCAGATCATCTCGTTGAACTCCTCCCAGTTGGTGAAGGCGTTGTTGGCCGCGTGCACGTTCACCAGGCCTCCGCCCTGCAGGACGTAGGCGGTGAAGGCCTGCTTCACGGGGTCGGTCCATTCGGCGCCGTTGTAGTTGTTCACGAGCACCTGGTACTTGCCGAACTCCGGCAGCCACTTCTCCCATTCGCCGGCGTGGGCGCGGTTGAAGGCGGTCTCCTCGTCCTTCCAGGCCTGGAGGGCCTTCTCGAAGTCGGCCTTCTGCTTGGCGTCCATCTTCTTGGGGCGCTGCGGGGCGCGCTTGGTGAAGGCGGGAGGCGCGGTGGAGACGTCGACCTGGAAGCCCCCGACGGCGGCAAGGGTGGCCTTGAGGGCGGCGGTCGTGCCCTGCCAGTCGTGATTGTTGCGCCCGTCGATGATGAGCACCTTGATCGGCTCGGCGGCTCCGAGGACGGCGGCGGCGAGGGCGAGGGCCGCGGTGATGCAGTGGCGGATGGGGTTCATG
>CAZRPB010000069.1:0-10444 GCA_964601955.1 uncultured Klebsiella sp.
TTCGTCTTCTGGGAACTCGTCGGCTTCAGCTCCTACATGCTGATCGCGCACTACTTCGACCGCGACTACGCCGCGGCCGCCTCGCGCAAGGCCTTCGTCGTGAACCGCGTCGGCGACCTCGGCTTCATCCTCGGACTCGCCTTCTGCCTCTCGCGCTTCGGCACCCTGCAGTTCGAGGAACTGCGCGCCCTCTCGCCCGCCGGCGGCTGGCCCTTCGCGCTCGGCGCCCTGCTCGCTTGCGGCTTCATCGGCAAGTCCGCCCAGTTCCCCCTGCACGTCTGGCTGACCGACGCCATGGCCGGCCCGACGCCCGTCTCCGCCCTCATCCACGCCGCGACGATGGTCGCCGCCGGCGTGTACTTCATGGCGCGGATCTTCTTCCTGCTCGACCCCTCGCTGCTCCAGATCGTCGCCGTCTCCGGCGCCGGCATGGCCGCGCTGGGCGGCCTCTGCGCGCTGGCTCAGACCGACATCAAGAAGTCGCTGGCGTACTCGACCCTCGCGCACCTCGGCATCATGGCCTGCGCCCTCGGCCTCGGCCGGCCCGAGCTCGCCCTGCTGCACATGGCGATGCACGCCTTCTTCAAGGCCACGCTCTTCCTCGGCGCCGGCTCCGTGATCCACGGCTGCCACCACGAGCAGGACATGCTGAAGATGGGAGGCCTGCTGAGGAGGATGCCCGTCACCGCGGCCGCCTTCATCGCGGCCACGCTGTCCAACTGCGCCGTGCCCTTCCTCGCCGGCTGGTATTCGAAGGACGCGATCATCGAGGCCGCCTTCCACTCCGGACGCGCCGCCGAGGCGGCGCTGCTCTCCTTGGCCGCCGTCGCGACCTGCCTCTACAGCGCCCGCATGATCCGCCTGGTCTTCCTCGGCGCGCCCGCCTCCGAGGAGGCGTCGCACGCCCATGAGTCGCCCTGGACGATGACCCTGCCGCTCATCGTGCTCGGACTCGGCTACTCGCTCTTCGGGGGCCTCCTGGCCGCCGCGATGATCCCCGCCTCCTCCCTCGCGACCGTCGCGGAACCGCTGCGGGCCATGGCCTTCCACGCCACGGCTCCGGCGACCCTCGTCGGCCTCGCGGCGCTGGCGCTGGGCGCCTTCGCCCTGAAGTTCTACGCCGTCGAACCGGGACGCGACGCCCTGCGTGACCGCCTTCCGGGGCTCTACGCCGCGCTTGAACGGCGCTGGATGGACGGGCTCTACCGCTGGTACGTCGACTCCGTGCAGCGGCGCGTCGCGGAACTCATCGCCTTCCTCGACCTGCTCCTGGTGAACGGGCTGGCCGTGCGCTGGGTCGCCGCCGGCGTCCCGGCCCTGCTCGGCTTCCTCGCCGGACGCGTCTTCCACGGCGGACAGGCCCGCGCCTACGCCGCCTGGACCGCGGCGGGCGTCATCTTCATCGCCTGGATCCTCATCGCCCGCTGAACATGGCAGCCCTTCCCGCCCACCTCCTGCAGGCCGTCGTCGCCACGCCCGTCGTGACGGGCCTGCTGCTCATCGCCGGCCGCAGGCTGCCCCGCTCACTCGGCGCCCTCATCGCCTTCCTCGGCTTCACCGTGCCGGCGGCCGTCGCGCCTTGGCTGCTGGTCGAATGGGCGGACCTGTCGATTCCTCCGGAGGCCTTCAAGTCAGCCGGACCTTGGGGCGTCAGTCTGGCCCTCAACGGCTTCAGCGCCCCGCTGCTCGCGATGACCTCGCTGGTCGGGCTGGCGGCCGGCATCAAGGCCCTGACGCAGGACGTCGAGTCGCGTCACGCCTACCTCGGCCTGCTGCTCTTCATGCTGGGGGGGACGCTCGGCGTCTTCGCCACCGATCACGTCGTCGGCTTCTACTTCTTCCACGAGTTCGCGCTCATCCCGACCTTCGTCCTCACGCTCTTCTGGGGCGGCGAGGGCCGGAGACCCGCGGCCATGCAGATGGCGATCTACCTGACCGTCGGAGCGATGGCCTCCCTCGCAGGCATCCTCATGGCCGTCGACGCGGCGGGCCTCGACTGGACCAAGGCGACCTTCGAGTCCGTGGCCGACGGACTGGCCGCCAAGGGCGCACCCTCCGGCGCCGGCGCGCTCGCGCTCTTCGGCTTCGGCACCCTCGCCTCGCTCTTCCCCTTCCATTCCTGGGCGGCGCCCGGCTACTCGGCCGCGCCCACGCCCGCCGCGATGCTGCACGCGGGCGCGCTCAAGAAGTTCGGCCTCTACGGACTGGCCCTGCTCGGCCTCACCTCCCTGCGCATCACCGAGGGCGCGCTGGGCGACTGGCTGCTGTGGCTCGCGCTGGGCAACGTGGTGCTGATCGGCTTCGTCTGCCTCACGCAGGTCGACCTCAAGCGCCTCGTCTCCTGGAGCTCCGTGGCCCACATGGGCCCGGTGTTCCTCGGCCTCTGGGTCGCGGGCGCCCGCGGCTCCGCATCGGGCCTCGACGCCGCGGTGCTCCTGATGACCGCGCACGGCCTCTCCTGCGCCGCGCTCTTCCTGCTCTCCAACGACGTGCGCGTCCGCGCAGGATCCTACCGCTTCGAGGACATGGGCGGCCTGGCCTCGCGCGCGCCGGTGCTCGCGGCGTTCTTCGTCGCCGCCTCGATGGCCTCGCTGGGACTGCCCGGCTTCGCCAACTTCTGGGGAGAGATCGGCGTCTTCCTCTCCCTCCGCGCCGAGCCCCTCTGGATCCAGGCCCTGGTCGCCTCCACGGTCGTGATCACCGCGGTCTACACCCTGCGCGCGGCCGCCGCCGTGTTCTTCGGACCCGCCTCCGCCGCCCTGGACGCGCGCGTGGCCGCGGCGCCCTTCGGCGACCTCTCCTGGCCCTCACGCGTCGCCGCCGGCCTGCTGCTGGGCGCGTCGCTGACGCTCGGCTTCCTTCCATCCCTCGTGACCGACTCCACCAACCGCGTCTCCGCTGACGTCGTGAAGTACGTCCGTCCCGCCGCCAAGACCCCTTCCGCCCGATGACGAGCCCTATCGCCGAAATCGACCTCGCCTTCAAGGCGCTCGCCCCGCGCACGTCCGACTGGACCGCCATCCTGCCCGAACTGGGCGTGGCCGGCCTCTCGCTCTTCGCCCTGCTGCAGGCGCTGGTCATCCCGGAAAGACTGCGCTGGCTGATCCCTGCCACGGCGCGGGCGGGCCTGCTGCTCGTCGCGGTGATGGCGCTGACCCCGGAGGCCGCCTGGACGCAGCCCGTCGACGCGCCGCTCTTCGGCGGACTGCTGCGGCACAACCTGCCGATGCCCTGGGTGCGCGTCGTCTTCCTCTCCTCCGCCTTCCTCACCAGCGTGCTGGCGGGACGGTTCCTGACCGCCCGGGGCGCCGGACTGGCCGACTACCATCACGTCCTGCTCGTCGTCACGGCGGCGTTCATGCTCCTCGTGCAGTCCGACCATTTCGTGCCGTTCTTCGTCTCGCTCGAGACCGCGGCCGTCGGGCTCTACGTGCTGGTCGGCTACCTCCGCCGCAGCGAGGCCTCGCTCGAGGCGGGCGTGAAGTTCCTGGTCGCGGGCGGCCTGAGCTCGGCCTTCCTGCTCATGGGCATGGTGCTCGTGTACGGCAGCCTGGGAGCTCCCGGCGCCGGTGACTCGCTCGCCTTCCCCGTCATCGCGAAGGCGCTCGCGGCCGGCAAGGGCACGGTCCTGACGCTCGCCGGCGCGGCCATGATCGTCGGCGGCGCGGCCTTCAAGCTCGGCGCCTTCCCCTTCCATTCCTGGATACCGGACGTCTACCAGGGCGCGCCGACGCCCACGACCGCCTACCTGGCCACCGCCTCGAAGGCGGCGGGCGCCCTCGCGCTCCTGCTCATCGCCACCGGTCCCTTCGCTCCGCTCGCGGCCAAGCTGGCTCCGGCCCTGGCCGGCCTCTCCCTCCTGACCCTGCTCGCGGGCAACCTCGCGGCGCTCGCCACGTCGGACATCAAGCGGGCCTTGGCGCTCTCAGGCGTCTCGCACGCGGGCTTCCTGCTGGCCGCCATCACGGTCGCGGTGGCGAAGCCGGACGCGACGGCCTTCGGCTTCTCCGCCGAGAAGGTCGTGGTCTACTACCTGCTGGCCTACGTCATCGGATCATTCCTCACCCTGCAGTCCCTGGCCGGCGTCCCCTCCGCCGAAGACCACGTGCGGCCGCTCACCTCCCTGCGCGGCCTGATCCGGCGCTCGCCCTCCCTCGCGGCGGGACTCTGCTTCGGCATCGGCTCCCTGGCGGGCGTGCCCCCTTCGGTCGGCTTCGTGACCAAGCTCCTCGTGCTCGCCCTGCTGGTGCAGGCCGGACTGTGGTGGGTACTCGGCGCGGCCCTCATCGGCGTGGCCGTGAGCATCCATTACTACTTCGGCATCCTGCGCGAGGCCGTGGCGCGGCCGGGCGACGACCGCGAGGAGACCGCTCCGCTGGAGACCGGATTCGTGTCGCGGTTCGTCATCGCCGCGCTCTCGCTCGCCACCCTGGCGGCCGGCGCGCTGATCCTGCTCTGAGCCTCAGCTTCCGCGCGCCTTGCCGCGCGGGTGATGGCGGCGATGGGATTCCGTGAGCGCGGAGCGCTCGACGGAGGCATAGATCTGCGTCGTCGAGATGTCGGCGTGCCCGAGCATCTCCTGGATCGAGCGCAGGTCGGCGCCGCCCGCCAGCAGGTGCGTGGCGAAGGCGTGCCGCAGCAGGTGCGGCTTGACGGGGGCCTCGACGCCGGCGCGCCGGGCGGCCGTCCTCACGCCGAGCCAGAACGTCTTGCGCGAGATGGCGACGCCGCGCGCGCTGAGGAAGAGCGCGCTGCCCGTGCGGGGCCGGGCCAGGGCCGGACGCGCGTCCCTGAGGTAGCGCGCCAGGGCGCGCAGCGCGGCCTCGCCCACGGGCACGACGCGGTCCTTGGAACCCTTGCCGCGCACGCGCACCACCGCTTCGCCTTCGTCCACCGACTGGAGCTCCAGGCCGCAGAGCTCGGAGATGCGCAGACCGGAGCCGTACATCAGCTCGAGCATCGCCCGGTCGCGCAACCCCTGGGGCGTGCGCTCATCCGGCGCGGTCATGATGCGCGCGGCCTCCTCCGCGGTGAGGCGGCCGGGGAGACGGCGGCGGAAGCGCGGCCCGCGGGCGAGCTCGGTGAAGTCATCGCGCCGCAGGCCCGCCCGCACCAGGTGGGCGGCGAAAGAGCGCGCGGCCGAAAGGCGGCGGGCGAGCGAGGCGGGCGCGTGCCCGCGCCGGTGCATCGAACGCACCCAGGACTCAAGGTCGGCGAGGACGGCCTCGGTCCAGGCGGAACGCCCGGCCCGGGCGCAGTGGCGGGCGAACTCCGTCAGGTCGGACTCGTAGGCGGAGACCGTGAGCCGGGAGAGCCCGCGCTCGAGCGCGAGATGGGCGAGGAACGCCTCGAGCGGCTCCGCGAGGCCCGCGGGAGCCGGTGACGGACGCGATTTCGGACGCCTGGCCATGCCGTCATCAGTATTGCCCCGCCGTCCGCGGAGTCCATAAGGTTCCGGCATGCCGAGCCCGCGCGAACGCGCCATGAAGCCCACGGACCTGCGGGGAATCCTCCGCTACGTCCCCATGTTCCGCGACCACGTCTTCGTGGTCGCGGTCGACGGCTCGGTCGTGGCCCACGAGAACTTCGCCAACATCGTGACCGACATCGCGGTGCTGCGCAGCCTGTCCATCAAGGTGGTGCTCGTCCACGGCATCGGCCACCAGCTCGTCGGCCTGGCGGGCGAGCACAACGTCGCGCTTTCCGACGTCCAGGGCGAGGGGATCACCGACGCCTCGACCATGTCGCTCGCCCGCGAGGCGTCCGCGCTCGTCTCCCAGACGGTGCTGGAGAGCCTCTCCCAGGCCGGCCTGCGCTGCGCCATCACCAACGCCGTGCGCTCGACCAAGGTCGGCGTCCTGCGCGGCAAGGACCACCTCTACACCGGCAAGGTCGAGAAGGTCGACACGGCCCTGCTCAAGTCGATGCTGTCGCAGGATGTGCTCCCGCTCGTCACGCCCATCCTCTGCGACCGCGAGGGCATGTCCCTGCGCGTGAACAGCGACCACCTCGCCATGGAGCTGGCCGCGGCCCTCGGCGCCTCCAAGCTCATCTACCTCACGCCCTTCCCGGGCCTGCAGGTCGACGGGCAGGTGCAGGTCAACCTCCCGGAGGACGACCTCAAGCGCCTGCTCGCCGACCGGACGGCGAAGCTCGACCCGCGCATCCGCAGCAAGGCGCTGCAGGCGGCCAAGGCGCTCGACGAGGACGTGCCCCGCGCGCACATTCTTGACGGGCGCGTCTTCGGCTGCCTGCTCACCGAGATCTTCGACAAGGTCGGGCTGGGCACGATGATACACGCCAATGACTACGACCGCATCCGTCAGGCGAAGAAGAAGGACGCGCAGGCGCTCTACAACCTGGCCAAGCACGGGGCCCGGACGGACGCGCTGGTCTCCCGCACGCGGCAGCAGATCGAGCAGACGATCGGGCAGTTCTACGTCTACGAGATCGACGACAGCATCATCGGCTGCGCGGCGCTGCGCCCCTACGGCGACGGAAAGGTGATGGAGCTGGGCGCGGTCTACGTGCAGCCCTTCTACCACGGCCGCGGCGTCGGCCGGAAGCTCGTCGAGTTCGCCAAGCGCCGCGCCAAGGAGCTCGGGGCGCGCAGGCTGATCGCGCTCACGACGCAGACCCAGGGCTTCTTCCAGTCGGCGTGCGGATTCGTCGCCGCGTCCGCGAAGGACCTGCCGGCCGAACGCCGGGCGGAACTCAGGGCCAGCGGACGCAACTCGCAGGCTCTGGTCTTCCCGCTCGCGCGGCTGACGGACTCGGTCCGCTGACTGAGTCAGCCTCCGCGCGGCGTGAAGTAGCCGCGCTGCTTCTCGCTCACGGGCCGGCCTAGCTTCTCGAGCACGGCGAGGAAGTCGGTCCAGACGGTGCGCTTGGCGGATTCGGAGGGCGTGTGCAGGAGGTAGTTGGGATGGAATCCGAGCAGCACGGGCACGCCCGCCGCCTCGTGCCAGGTCCCGCGCACCTTCTGCACCGGCTGCCTGATGCCCAGCAGCGACTCATGGGCGTGCGCCCCGAGCGCCATCACGACCTTGGGTGAGACGGCCTGGATCTGCGCCAGCAGGTAAGGACGGTTGAAGGCGAGCTCGCGCGCGTTGGGCTGACGCTTGACGAAGGCGTTCGCAGGCTCGGGCCGCCATCCCATCACGGGCAGCAGGAAGACGTCCTTCTCCCCGAGCTCGGCCGCGGCGAGGATCTTGCGGAGCAGCGCGCCGGCGTCGCCGGCGAAAGGCACGCCGGACTCCGCCTCCTCCAGGGTGGGCGCTTCGCCGACCAGCACCAGGGGCGCGTCGGCCGGACCGACGCCGAGCACGGGCTTGAGTCCGGGCTTCAGGTGACGGGCGGTCTCAGGGCACTCCAGGATGCGCTTCCGTATCCACGCCAGCCGCTGCTCATTGGAACCTTCGGGCAGGGTGAACTGGGGCGGGTCGGCGACCTCGGGGCCCGCGGATGAGACGGCGGCGACAGGCTTCGCCCCCGCCGGGGCGGCCGGGCGGGCCTCGACCGGCCTCGGGGAGCGCGGAGGCGAAGAGGCGACGATCGGACGTTGCGGCGCGGCCGGGGACCCGGCGGCCGGCTTCGGGACGGACGCGGGCGGAGCGGCGCCGGCCAAGGAGCGCAGGAGGCGCACCGATTCTTCCGACACCGTGACGTGACGTTCGCCCTCGGCCTTGCGGCGACGCAGCTCCTCGAGCAGCGCATCCAGTGCCTCGGCCGGGTCGATCACGCGCCCATCGACTGCCGACCTTGCGGATGGGTCAACCCGCAAAGCCGCCCCGCAACCCGGCTTGGAGGGGTTTCCTGGGCGGAATCCCGATTGTGAATAAACTTGCCTAAAACAGCTGGGACGACCTAATGACAACTCAGGTTCAGTTCCTGAAAATAACCAAACCAAGGAGCTGACCCCGCAAGAATCCGGTGAGTTGACGGTCGTAAAGACGGCAAATCGAAATCCGAAGGTCGGAAACGGGCAATGCGGCGAAGGTAAGAAAACAAAGAAAAAACATGGAAAACAAACTGTTCGTAGGCAACCTGGCTTGGGCCGCAACCGAAGCCGACATCCGGGCTCACTTCTCCCAGGCGGGAGAGGTCACGTCCGTCGAGGTGATGATGGACAAGTTCACGGGACGTCCCCGTGGCTTCGCGTTCGTGACGATGGGCAACGCCCAGCAGGCACAGGACGCCATCGCCAAGACTGAAGGCGTGGAGTTCATGGGTCGTCCCCTGAAGGTCAACGTGGCCCGTCCCCGTGAGGAGCGTCCCTCCTTCGGCGGTGGCGAGCGTCGCGGCGGCTTCGGCGGCGGTGAACGTCGTGGCGGCTTCGGCGGCGGCGATCGCGGCGGCTTCGGCGGCGGCGAGCGTCGCGGTGGCTTCGGCGGCGGTCGTGGCGGCTTCGGCGGAGATCGCCGTGGCGGCTTCGGCGGCGACCGTGGCGGCTACTGAGACCCGACACCAGTCACTCACCGGGGCGCCGTCAGGCGCCCCTTTTTTTTGCCCGGAGGGAGCGGGCTTGAGACCCGTCTTGCATCCTGCATCCTAGGGTCATGGAGCTGGAGAACTGATGCAACCCAGGGCCTACATCTGGATGGCCGGGTGCCTGACCCTGACGGGGGCCGCCTGGCTCTGGCTGCGGCCGGCGCCGATCACCCTCAACGTGGCCGGGCCGGCCGGAACCTTCGGCATGGCCATGCCCGAAGCGGCGGCGCGCACCGGCACGGGAACCCTGCTGCTGGAAGCCTTGGCGCGCCATGCCCCGGAAAAGGGCCGGAGCGCGCTTCAGGCTGACCTGGAGGCCGCACGGAGCGGCGCAGGCCGCGTCGACTTCGCCTTCACCCCTGACCGTAAATCAACCGATTCATGGAGCCGGGGAGACGCGGTCCGCAAGCCCGCCCTGGTGCTGCCTTCGGAGGCCGTGCTGCAGTCCAAGGGCGTCGACGACTGCTTCCTTCTCATCCGCTTCGAGCCGGCTTCAGGACTGCTCGAGACCCCGGCGCGGCGACGCTGGATGGGGGTCGCGCTGAGCGACGCCGTGCGTGAGGCCAGGTCCGCCACGGTGGCCGTCGGCGAGGAAGGGCCTCCGACGCGCCTCGTCGCCACGATCGCACTGGACTTCGGTGATGGCGCCAAGGCCGAGGCGGCGTTGAAACGCCTCGTCGCGGAAGACGCGTCCTCCCCTGCGCTCGGGTTCACCGCCACGCCCGGCGCGGCCGCCACGAGCAGAGTCAGCGGCCTGGTCGTGATCAGACTGGAGGCCGACGCGCGGCTGGTGAAGGCCGCGCTTTCGCGCTGAGCGTCAGACGGGCTCCAGCGTGCCGTCGGCGCGCAGCCGGCGGTAGTAGCAGCCCGAACGCGAACGGCCGTCCGCTCCCTTGGTGTGGCAGGCGCCCTGCCCCGCCGGCCTCACGCGGTAGAGGATTGAGTTCTGCTCGCAGTTCACCCGCACCTCGATCAGCTCGAGGAAATCTCCGGAGGTGAGCCCCTTGATCCAGAGTTCATTGCGGGAGGTGCTCCAGAAGGTCGCCTTCCGCTCCTTGAGGGCGGTGGCGAGCGCCAGCTCATTCACGTAGCCAAGGATGAGCACCTCGCCCGTGGCGGCGTCCTGAGCGACCGCCGGAATGACGTCGGCCTCCCCTGAGGCGATTTTCCTCAGCTTCCTGAAGTCCAGCCTCAGCTGGGCCCCTTCCTCGAGCGCCTTGTCTGCCATGCGGACAATCTGGCAGGCACTCTGGCGCTCATTCAAGGCTGGAATCCCCTGCGTTTTGGCCATACCCCGATGACGTCATGTCCCTCAATACCGCCGCTCTTTCCCGCGCCGCCGACGAGGCCCGCGGACTGTCCATGGACGCCGTGGCCGCCTGCCATTCGGGCCACCTGGGCCTCCCCCTGGGAGCCGCCGAGATCGGCGCCGCCCTCTACGGACATTTCCTGCGTCACGACCCCGCCGACCCGCAGTGGATCAATCGCGACCGCTTCGTCCTTTCCGCCGGTCACGGCTCGATGTTCCTCTACTCCTGGCTGCACCTCGCCGGCTTCGACCTGCCCGTCGACCAGGTGAAGGCCTTCCGCAAGCTTCACTCCAAGACCCCCGGCCACCCCGAGTTCGGCGAGACCCCCGGCGTCGAGGCGACCACCGGCCCTCTCGGCCAGGGCACCGGCAACATCGTCGGCATGGCCGTCGCCGCCAAGATGGCCGCCGCCCACTTCAACACCGCTGAGCACAAGATCTTCGACCACCTGGTGGTCGGCCTCGCCGGCGACGGCTGCCTCCAGGAAGGCATCTCGCAGGAGGCCGCCTCGTTCGCCGGCCGCTTCGGCCTCGATAACCTCATCATGCTCTACGACTCCAATGACGTCACCCTCGACGCCATGGCCTCGAAGACGCAGAACGAGGACACCGCCAAGCGCTACGAAGCCGCCAACTGGGAAGTCT
>CAZRPB010000070.1:0-10241 GCA_964601955.1 uncultured Klebsiella sp.
CCTCACTCCGTCGGCGGACCGACTTCCGGAAATTCCCTGAGGGCTTCCCGCACGGCGGCGGCGCGCCGGGCGTCCCGCGCGTCGCTGTCGAGCTCGGCGCCGGTGAGCGCCTGGACGTGCGCGGGCTGGCCTTCGATCATGAGACGGTCCACGACCGACCGGCGCTCCTCCGGCAGGCAGCCCATGTCGCAGGCGAGACGGAGGTGGGAGAGCATGTTCATGGACTCCGCGCTGGTGAGCAGACGGGCGTGACGCAGGACGCCCAGCGAGCGCGCAAGCCGGTCCGCGAACTTCTCGCCTTCGTCGGCGACGAGCCGGCGCCGCGCGTTCCACTCCTGCTCGACCACGCTCTTGATCCAGGCCGACAGGTGCTTCATGATCTCCTCCTCCGAGCGGCCGAGCGTCTGCTGATTGGAAATCTGGAAGACGTTGCCGGCGGCCTCGGTGCCCTCCCCCAGCCAGCCGCGCACGGCGAGCCCGTCCTGGCCCAGCCCGCGCGTGACCTTGTCCATGTGGCCGGAGAGGCAGAGCGCCGGCAGGTGGAGCATCGCGGAGGCCCGCAGGCCGGTCCCGACGTTGGTCGGGCAGGCGGTGAGGTAGCCGAGGCGGTCGGAGAAGGCGAAGCCGAGCCGCGGGGCGAGCCCGTCGTCGAGCTGCTCCGCCAGCTGCCAGGCGCTGCGCAGGTGCCAGCCGGCCTTCACGACCTGGATGCGCAGATGGTCCTCCTCGTTGACCATCACCGAGCAGGTCTGGTCACGGCTGATGACGGCGGCGCCGGTCTTGGCGCCCGCGAGCTCCTTGGAGACGAGATGACGCTCGACCAGCACGGCGCGGTCGAGGTCCGAAAGTTCCTGCATGCGGAGGACGTGGCCGCGCCGGAATCGCGGAAGGGCCGTCAGCGCCTGCAGGCAGCGTGTAGCGACCTCCTCGCGCTGGGCCGGCTTCGCCCAGCCGGGGAAAGGCAGTCCGGCCAGGTTGCGGGCCAGCCGGACGCGGGTGCTGAGCACCACGGCCTGCTGGGCGCCGAGCATGTGCGTCAGCTCGTTCTCGGCGGATAGGATGTCGCGGACCGACATGATCAGGAGGGCTTGAGGGAGGATTCGAGCCGTCCGATCTCATCGCGCAGCCGCGCGGCGGCCTCGAAGTCCTCGGCCCGCGCGGCGGCGTCCAGTTCACGGCGGAGCGACTCGATGCGGGCCCGGAGCGCGGCCGGATCGGCGGCGGAACCGGCCGGAGACCGGCCATGGTGAACCGGCTCATGCTGCACCTTGGCGAGCAGGCCTCCGAGAGCGTCGCCGAAGACCTCCCAGCAGACGGGGCAGCCGAGGCGGCCGCGCTTGCGGAAATCCACGTCCGAAAAACCGCAGGACGGACAGAGCAAGGAGGGCGTCGCCGACTGGGCGGAGAGCACGTCGACCAGCTTGAAGACCGCCGGATCCGTGGCTCCCTTGCCCTGGGAGCAGGCTTCGCAGTAGTGGACCTGGGTCATCTTGCCCTGGGCGATGTGGCTGACATGGACCGTGGCGGGCTGACCGCAGATGGCGCATTGTCGGGATTCACCCATTCCCACGGGAGCAAACGGAGGCTCGGGGCGATGGCAAGGGCAAGCGGGGGCGGGTTTGACTTCGCCTCAGCAGGGCGGCTTGATGAAGGACCGTCCGATGTCCCCCTTGCCGCGCATCGTCATCACCGGAGTCGGCCTGACCGCCCCGAACGGGAACTCACTGGCCGAGTTCCGGGCGAACCTGCTGGCCGGCAAGGCGCGCATCGCCGAGATCGAAGTCCGCCACATGGGACGGCAGCCGGCCGGCGTCTGCGACTTCGACGCCACCCGCTGGCAGAAGCGCAAGGAGATCCGCAACGGCACGCGCGTGGGCTCCATCTCGATCTGGTGCGCCCGTGAGGCCCTGGCCGACTCGGGGCTGGCCTGGGATTCGCTCGACCGCTCGAGGGTCGGGGTGTACCTGGGCATCACCGAGCACGGGAACGTGGAGACCGAGAACGAAATCCACAACATCTCGCAGTTCGGCAACGACACCAAGTACTGGACCCACCACCACAACCCGCGCACGGTGGCCAACAATCCCGCCGGGGAGGTCACCATGAACATGGGGATCACCGGCCCGCACTACACCATCGGGGCGGCCTGCGCCGCGGGCAACGCGGGCCTGATCCAGGCGGCGCAGATGCTGCAGCTGGGCGAAGTCGACGTCGCGTTCGCCGGCGGGGTCTCCGAATCGATCCACACCTTCGGCATCTTCGCCGGCTTCAAGAACCAAGGCGCCCTCGCCTCGCACCCGGATCCGACGATGGCCTCGCGTCCGTTCGACCGCGACCGCAACGGCATCGTCATCTCGGAAGGCGGCGCCATCTACGTGCTGGAGCGGCTGGACGACGCGCTCGCCCGCGGCGCGCGGATCCTGGCCGAGATCGCCGGCTGGTGCATCAACTCCGACGCCACCGACGCCGTGCTGCCGAACCCGGACCGCCAGGCGGAATGCATGCGGCTGGCCCTCCGTCGGGCCGGCATGAACGCGGCCGACGTCCACCTCGTCTCCACCCACGCCACCGCGACCGCCCTCGGGGACGTGCAGGAGTGCAAGGCGGTGCGGGAGGTCTTCGCGGGCTGCCCGGGGACCTTCGTCAACAACACCAAGAGCTTCATCGGACACTGCATGGGCGCGGCGGGCGCCCTGGAGCTGGCGGGCAACCTGCCCTCCTTCACCGACGGCTGGGTTCACCCGACCATCAACGTCGGGGAGCTCGACCCGGAATGCGAGGTGCCGGGCCTGGTCGTCAACCGACCGGTCAAGGCCCCGAGGATCGAAGCCATCCTGAACAACTCCTTCGGCATGCTGGGCATCAATTCCGCCCTCATCGTCAAGAAATATGGGGTTGCCTGAGGCGGGCGGGTCGGGTTCAAACGAAGCCCGCAGCCCATGACCAAGGAAGACATCAAGAAGGTCGTTCTCGACATCATCGCGGACATCGCCCCGGACGAGGACCTGTCGTCGGTCAAGCCCGAGGTGCGCCTCCGCGACCAGCTTTCCCTGGATTCGATGGACTTCCTGGACATCGTCATGGAGCTGAGGAAGAAGCACGGCATCGAGGTGCCCGAGGCCGATTACGTCCAGCTGGCCTCGCTCGACTCCTGCGCGGACTACCTGCTGCCGAAGTTCCAGGCCAAGGCCGGAAAGTGACCGCCGGGCCGACCCGGGCTTTACTGCCGCAGGGTCATCCTGCAACATGGAGAGGATGAGGCTCGCCCTCCTGCTTTCCGCCCTCTGCCTCCCGGGCCTGATGTCCGCGGAGACCGTCCTGCTGCGCAAGTCGGGCAACCCCGCCGTCGTCACCTTCGAGTACATCACCCAGGATGAGGAGACCATCATGGTGAAGCTGCCCGGGCGGGACGGCGTTCTGGTCTACCGTTGGAGCGAATTGGATCAGGACCACGCGAAGACGAACAACCCGAAGATCTGGGAGGAACGGACGCTGCTGCTCAGGCCGCCCGAGGCCGAGGCGATGAAGAAGCCGGTCGACGAGGACCCGTTCGCCGCGGCGGCCAAGCCGAACTCGCCCCAGGACCTTTCGAAGAATCTGCTCTCGGAACTCAGCGAGGGACTCAAGGGGCTGTCGGCGACGCTGGTCCCGGTGGCAGCCCGCGAATCCAATACGGACGAGCTGACCTTCTGGCGCGCCTACGATGAACTGCGCAAGCTGAGCAACCGGACGAACGCCGCCGAACCCGAGGTCGCCAAGGCCCCGGAGGAAGCTGATGAACAGGCGGGAAAGCCCGCCCCCAAGAACGCCTCCAAGTCGAAATCAGCCCAGTCCTCGCGATCCGCGGCCCAGTCCGCCGAGCTCTCGGCCAGGGCCGCCAAGGCCCGCGCCGACGCCGAGAAGGACGTGCGGCCATTCAGCGGGCTCGGCTACCTCAGGATGCTCGCCGACGGCAGCAAGACGCGGACGGCCTGGGCGGTCCTGAGAAGGGCCTCCGAGGACCGACGTCTGATCGTGGCCGCCCTGCGCAGGCAGGATGCGGCGGCGGCCGAACTTTCTGAAAGGATCCAGGACAAGGCGGCCAAAAGTGAGATCGCGGTCTTCCGCAAGGCAGTGACCACCCTGGCGGACGGACTCGAGAAGGTCACCCGGGAGTCCACGACGATGGAGTCCAGCCTGAGTCCGGACGCGCAGGCCGTCCTGGCCAAACTGCCCCGCTGAGTCCCCGAAAACAGGCCGGTCGCGGGTTTTTCGACCCGCGACCGGTGTTTTAATGGTGGAGCCAATCGGGCTTGAACCGACGACCTCTTGCATGCCATGCAAGCGCTCTACCAACTGAGCTATGGCCCCTGAAAGGGAACATTGAGGAAAGAGGGGCGCAGGTGACGGTCAACGCTTTTTTCCCCGCCCGCCAAGTCTCGCGTTGCCAACGGGCCCGCCCGGGATTGCCCTTTCCTCGTGGAAGACAACCAGGAGCAGGAGCCGGTCCCGCCGCCCGAGAAGAAAGGCGGGCTGCGCATCGAGAAGGACCACATCGAGACCCTCCCGGTGGGCGCCTGGGACGGCCCCGTGGAGCTGATCGAATCGGAGCGTGACGCCGAACGGGCCGTGTCCTCGCTGCTCGGGGAGCGCGTGCTCGGCTTCGACACGGAGACCAAGCCCTCCTACGCGCGCGGCGAATACAACCTTCCGTCCATCCTCCAGCTCGCCGGTGAGACCAGGATCTTCATCTTCCGGCTGGACCACTGCGGCGGCATCCCGCTGACCTTCCCCCTGCTCTGCAATGAGCGCCAGGCCAAGGTCGGCGTCGCGGTGCGCGACGACGTTCGCAATCTCCGGGCACGTGCGCCCTTCGACGACCGAGCCTTCATCGACATCTCGGACCACACGAAGCGGGCCGGCATCGAGAACACGGGCCTGCGCGCGCTGGCCGCTCACTACCTCGGACTGCAGATGAAGAAGTCCAAGAAGATCCAGACGTCCAACTGGGCCCGCCCGCTCGACGAACGTCAGATTCACTACGCCGCCAACGACGCCTGGTTCAGCCGCGAACTCTACCTGAAGCTCGAGAAGGACGGCCTCATCCCCCGCTTCGGATGAACCTGGAAGTCCGCCGAGCGGCCGAGGCGCTGGGGCTGGACACGACACGACGGCACATCTTCCTCTGCTGCCGGCCCTCAGGGCAGGCATGCTGCGGCGGCGAAGTCGCCGCCAAGTCCTGGGAGCACCTGAAGTCCCGTCTGAAACAGCTGGGACTCGCGGACCAGGGCGGCATCCAGCGCACCAAGGCCGACTGCCTGCGGGTTTGCGCCGGAGGTCCGGTGGCCGTGGTCTATCCGGAGGGAGTCTGGTACGGACGATGCACGCCGGAGAACCTGGACAGAATCATCGAAGAGCACCTGATGGGCGGCAAGGTGGTGAACGATCTTCGGATCGCGGGGCCGACCTCACTTTAAACCGGTACCTTCATCTAGTCAGGGACGGCTCGGCGCAGGGAAACGATGGCGGTTACAGGTAACATCCGAGTGGCTGATGCAAAAGCACGGCCTCCTTTAGCCATTCAAACGAATTAAACACCTGATTGATATACACTTACGCTATTACAAAACGGGCATTATCTATAAGTTAAATGCAACTAAATGGCATTGAAAGTCGTCGGGTCAGATTAAAATGACGCATGCTATGATTAAAATAACGCAATCCATCCTCGCCATCGCCGCCTTCATCCTCGTCGGCTGCGCCCACAGCACGAGCGTCAGCACGACGGGAACCATCAATCGATCCCAACTGCAGGGCCGCAGTTTCACCATCCAAGGCAGTTCGGCGGCCGCCAGCCGCATCTCCGACGGCCTGAAGGCCGCCGGAATGAAGCAAGGCACGGGTGGGCAATCTGACTTCGTCATCACGGTCTCGCACGAGGATCGCAGGACCGTCCAACGGTCTCACACCGGCGGCAAGACAGGCGTGGCCTACGACCGCTTGTCAGGAGAATCGATCCTGGTGCTGAGCGTGGCGCGTTCTTCATCCCCGGGAATCCCGGTCTTCACGGCGACGGCCGAAGGAGGCGACGCGGAAAGCCTGGCCGAAGCGGCCATCGCCGCGATCCGAGGGTGAGCTGAAAACAACCGCCCGCTCCTGCACCCCTTCGCCTCCGCGGAGGACGGACTACAAGGAGCGGGCGGTTTCTTTTTCAGGACCCGTAAGCGGCGAAGAGCCGTCTCAACGCGCCGGCTTGCAGGTCCGGGGCCTTCCCTCCGCGGCAGGCTTGTACCACTCCTCGCCGGACTCCTCGATGCAGACCTTGCCGCCGGCACGGGCATGGTTCTGGGACCAGCTCTGGATGGCCTCGAAGGCGGCGTGGTCGATGTAATCCACCGCGAGGTCGACCTCGACGGCGGAGCCGGCCGGCAGCCTGGAAAGTTCGGCGCTGAGCGAGGGCACGGTCGCGAACGTGAGGGTGCCGCGAATCTGCACGACCTTGACGCCGTCCCGTTCGGTCACCGTGACCTGGCATTGGGAAAGTCTGCGGATGGCGAAGAAGACCGAGACCGCCACGCCCAGGCCGACGCCGGCCAGGAGATTGACGCAAGTCACGCCGAGGACGGTGACCCAGTAGGTGCGGACCTCGTTGTGCACGGTCAGGTCCCGGATGTGGTGGAAATTGACGAGGTTCACGCCCACGTGGACGAGCAGTCCCGCCAGCACGGCGAGGGGAATCGTCTCGATGCAGGCGGAGAGGAACAGCACGCTGAGGACGATCCAGACGCCATGGAACACCGCGGACCATCGGCTGGCGCCGCCCGCCGCGATGTTCGCGGAGGACCGCACGATGACGCCGGTGATGGGCAGGCCGCCAAGCAGGCCGGAGACCACGTTGCCCGCGCCCTGAGCGGAGAGCTCCTTGTCCAGGTCGCAGCGAGGGCCCGAATGCAGCTTGTCGGTCGCCACGGCGCAAAGGAGCGACTCCACGCTCGCGATGACGGCCAAGGTGAGCACGGCCACGATGAAGACGCCCCAGTCAGACGGAAGCTTCAGCTGGGTGAACGCCAGGGCGTCAGGCAGGTCGACGCGCTTGACGTCCATCTTGGCGAGAAGGGACACGGCCGTACCGATGAGGACGGCGACGAGCGCGCCGGGCACGGCGCGGACCGAAGACCAGGGAACGCGCTTCCAAAGGACGAGGATGGCGATGGTGACGGCGCCGAGGACGGCGGCCTCCCCGTCCGTCGACCCGAGCTTCGCGGGCAACGCGATGAGATTGCGGAGCGGGGAGCTGTCGGGCGATCCGCCGAGCATGACGTGGAGCTGGGCCAGGGCGATGGAGATGCCGATGCCGGCCAGCATGCCGTGGACGACGGAAGGCGCGATCAGCAGGGCCCCCCGGGCGACCTTGAACCAGCCCATGAGGAGCTGGACGGCGCCCGCGCAGGCGGTGGCGACGCACATCACCTCCCAACCCAGCTGCTGCACCAGCCCGAAGACGACGACCGTGAGGCCGGCGGCAGGACCAGAAACCTGGAGGGGAGCCCCCGCCAGCAATCCCGTCACGATGCCGCCCGCGGCCGCGCCGATGAGCCCGGCGATTATCGGAGCCCCCGAAGCCAGGGCGATCCCCAATGAAAGAGGCACCGCGACGAGGAAGACGACGATCGAGGCGGGGAGGTCTTTGCGGGGGGTCATGGAACGCTCCCCCGAGAAAATGCGGGGGCGGCGGAAGTCAACGCCTCCCGCCATCCGAGACCAGAAAGAGCCGCCTTCGTCAGAAGACCGTCACAGGCTCATTTCAGGGCCTTCTCGATGTCAGCCCGCAGCTTGGCGTCATCCGGCTCAACGCCCGAGTCGTAGCGGGCGATCAGCCTGCCGTCGGCGCCGATGAGAAACTTGCCGAAATTCCAGGACACGGGACCGGGGTGACCTGACTCCTTCGAAGTAAGGGCCTCGAAGAGCGGGTGGGCGTCGCCCTTGATCCGCACTTTGCTGAACATCGGGAAGGTCACTTTGAAACGGGTGGAGCAGAAACGACGGATCTCCTTCTCGTCACCGGGCTCCTGTCCGCCGAAATCGTTGCAAGGGAAGCCTGCCACGACGAGGCCCTTGTCCTTGAAGGCCTCATGGAGGTCCTGCAGGCCGGCATACTGCCTGGTGTAGCCGCATGCGCTGGCGACATTGACCACCAGCACGGCCTTGGGCTTGCCCGCTCCAAGCGTGGTCTCCTTGCCGTCGATGTCCTTCACGGGGATGCGGAGCAGGTCAGGGGCGGCGGACAGGGAGGTCATGGCGAGAAGCAGGGCGAGGAGGCGCATGACTTACCAGTATGGGCGGGCAGGCCTGAATCAAGAGGTCGGGAATGATTTGCGGGAGGCGAAGGCCAGCGCGATCCATCCGGCGATGAGCATCGTGCCCCCGACGGGCGTGACCGCTCCCAGCCAGCGGGGGCCGCCCAGAGCCATGGCGTAGAGGGTGCCCGAGAAGACCAGCGCTCCAGCTGACCATAAGCGGGCCGTCCATGCCGAGGGAGATCCGACCGCCCCTATGGCGACGGCATGGACCAGCAGGTAGAAAGTGGCCGTCTCCCACCAGCCGGAGGCCGGCGGGAGGGCGGATAGCCTCTCCTTGAGCCCGTGGGCGCCGAAGGCACCCAGCCCCACGGCTGCGGCGCCCAGAAGCCCCGACAGCAGGAAGCGGGAGGCCATCTCAGGCCCCGGCGTCGGCGGCGGGCTTCTTCTGGGTGAAGGTCAGCCCCTTTTCGCCCACGCCCACGATGACCGGCTCATCCTTGTGGAAGTCGCCTCGCAGCATGGCCTCGGCCAGCGGGTCCTCGAGATGACGCTCGACGGCCCGGCGGAGCGGACGGGCGCCGTACTTCTCGTCCCAACCGTTGTCGACGAGGTAGACGCGGGCCGGCTCGGACACCACGAGCTTGATGCCTAGGTCGAGCAGGCGCTTGGCCACCTTGGCGACCTCGATGTCGACGATCTTCGACATGTGCTCCTTGGCGAGCTGCTGGAAGATGACGATGTCCGTGAGCCGGTTGAGGAACTCGGGTTTGAAGGCGCGCTTGGTCTCATCCATGATGCGCTCCTTGAGCTTCTCGTAGTCGCGGGTGGCGTCCGCGTTGCCGAACCCGAGCGAGCTGCTGCGCTGCAGCACGTCGGCGCCCACGTTCGAGGTCAGGATGATGATGGTGTTGCGGAAGTCGACCGTGCGGCCGAGGGAGTCCGTCAGACGGCCGTCCTCCAGGGCCTGCAGGAGCAGCTGCACGACGTCGGGGTGCGCCTTCTCGATCTCGTCGAAGAGCACGACGGAATAGGGCTTGCGGCGCACGGCCTCGGTAAGCTGGCCGCCCTCGTCGTGTCCGACGTAGCCGGGAGGCGAGCCGATGAGGCGGGAGACGGTGAACTTCTCCATGTACTCGGACATGTCGATCTGGATGACCGCGTCCTGCTCGCCGAACATGAGCTGGGCGAGCGAGCGGGCGAGCAGGGTCTTGCCCACGCCGGTGGGGCCGAGGAAGAGGAACGAGCCGATTGGACGGCGCGGATCCTTGAGGTCGGCACGGGAACGCCGGAGGGCGCGGGCCACCACCTCGCAGGCGCGGTCCTGTCCGATGACGGAGGCCTGGAGGTCCTTCTCGAGCTCAAGGAGCTTCTGGGACTCCTTCTTCTCCATGCGGCCGACGGGCACGCCGGTCCAGTCCGCGACGACGTGGAGCATCTCGTCCTCGCCGACCTTGATGCGCTTCTCGTCCCGCTTCTTGCGCCATTCCTCGAGCATCTTCTCGCGGCGGGCGCGGAGCTTCTTCTCCTGGTCACGCAGGTTGGCGGCGTCCTCGAACTTCTGGTTGCGGGAGGCCTCCTCCTTCTCCCGGACCACGCGGTCGACCTCGGCCTGGGCGGCGTCGAGCTCGGGCGGGAGGTTGAGCGAACGGATGCGCGCCCGGGCGCCGGCCTCGTCCATCACGTCGATGGCCTTGTCGGGCAGGTGGCGGGAGGTCACGTAGCGGTGAGAGAGGCGGACGGCGGCCTCGATGGCGGCGTCGCTGTACTCGCACTTGTGGTGGTCCTCGTACTTCTGGCGGATGCCCTTGAGGATGAGGATGGCGTCCTCCGGCGTGGGGTCGTCGACCTTGACGGACTGGAAGCGCCGTTCGAGCGCGGCGTCCTTCTCGATGTGCTTGCGGTACTCGGCGAGCGTGGTGGCCCCGACGCACTGGATCTCACCGCGGGACAGCGCGGGCTTGA
>CAZRPB010000071.1:0-10183 GCA_964601955.1 uncultured Klebsiella sp.
GCCTCCGCCGCGGACAAGCCCAAGCCTGACGCCGAACAGGTGAAGCGCGGTCAGGCCATCTACGCGCGCACCTGCATCGCCTGCCACCAGCCGACCGGCGCCGGCCTGCCTCCCGTGTTCCCGCCCCTCGCCGGATCCGAGTGGGTCGCCAAGGGCACCTCGGTCGCCGTCCGCAACATCCTCCACGGGATGCAGGGTCCGGTCACCGTGAAGGGCATGAATTACAATTCGATCATGCCTCCGGTGATGGGGCTGAAGGACGCCGAGATCGCCGACGTCGTCACCTATGTGGCCAACTCCTTCGGCAACGCCGCGGGCGTGGCCACCGAGGCCGACGTGAAGGCCATCCGCGAGAAGTACAAGGACCGCAAGACCCCTTGGACCGCCGCGGAACTCGAGAAGCCGGAGTGACCCGTCCCGGCGGGGCGGCTTGACCCTCCGCGTCGGCGGAGGCACTTTTGCATCCGTCCCCCGTCCGGGGGTCGTCCCCATGTCCGACTCCAATCCCCTGGCCAAGACCGCCCCGCGCTCACGCCTGCAGGTGGCCGACCTCCATTTCATGGACGCGCGCTACAAGCTGCTGGACCTCGCCGCGTTCCTCGACCGGCTTGAGCGCGCCTCCGGTCCGGAGGATCACCGCGTCCTGGGCCTGCGCAAGGCCCTCCCGCTCCTGCTCGAGGGCGGACCCGACCGGGTCGCGCGCATCCTGCACCTCTGGTCCGACCCCACCGTCGAGCCCGCCCCGAAGGCCGACACCAAGGCCGCCACGGGCGTCTGGCCCGGCCTCAAGTAAGCCCCGCCCATGCGCTACATCGAGCCGCACGGCCACATGGTGAGCCGCACCACCGACGACTACCAGGCCATGGCCCTGGCGGGCTGCGCGGCGATCTGCGAGCCGGCCTTCTGGGCCGGCTTCGACCGCAAGAACGCCGACGGCTTCCACGACTACTTCTGTCAGCTCACGCAGCACGAGCCGAAGCGTGCCGCCAAGTTCGGGCTGCCCCACTACTGCTGGCTCTGCATCAACCCCAAGGAATCCGAGGACCTCGCGCTTGCCGCGGACGTGCTCGCGCTCATCCCGGAGTTCCTCAAGGCGCCCACCGTGCTCGGCATCGGAGAGATCGGCCTCAACAAGAATACGCGCAACGAGATGAAGGTGCTCGAGCAGCACGTCGAGCTCGCCGTGAAGCACCGCCAGCTGATCCTCGTGCACACCCCGCACCTCGAGGACAAGCGCAAGGGCACGCGCCTCATCATGGACGTGCTCCGCGCGCACTCCGGCGTGCAGCCCGGCCGCGTCATCATCGACCACGTCGAGGAGCACACGGTCGGCGAGGTGCTCGACGCCGGCTTCTGGGCCGGCATCACGCTCTACCCTGAGTCCAAGGCCACGCCCGTGCGCGCGGTCGACATGCTCGAGAACTACGCCGCCCAGCGCGTGTGGCTCAACAGCGCCTGCGACTGGGGCGTGAGCGATCCCCTCGCGGTGCCGAAGGCCGCCGCCGAGATGCGCCGCCGCGGCCACTCCGCCGAGGCGGTCGACGCGCTGCTCTACGGCAACCCGGTGCGGTTCCTTTCGCAGTGCCCGAACTTCAAGGACCCGCAGGCGGTCCGCTGAACCGTGCGGCTTTCCAACGGCCTCACGCTCGCCTACTGCACCAACGTCCACCGCGGCGAAGGCTGGGCCGAGACGTTCGCCGGCCTGCGCGACCACGCGCTGCGCGTACGGGAGCGGATCTGCCCCGGCCGGCACTTCACGCTGGGCCTGCGCCTCGGCGCCGGCGCGGCCGCCGAGCTCGCCCGCCCGGACGCGCTCGCCGCCTTCCGCCGCTGGCTCGACGCCACGGACTGCTCCGTCTCCGGCATCAACGGCTTCCCCTACGGCGCGTTCCACGGCCGCGCGGTGAAGGACGACGTGTTCGCGCCCGACTGGTGCGAGCCCGAGCGGCTCGACTACACCGTGCGGCTCTTCGACCTGCTCGCCGCGCTCCGTCCGCCGGGCGCGGTCGGCACGGTCAGCACGCTGCCCGGTTCATTCAAGGGCTTCGGCCGCGACGAGGCCGCGCAGGCGGCGATGCGCCGCAACCTCCTCGCCTGCGCCGAGCACCTCGCCCGCCTGCGCGACCGCGCGGGCGTCCACTTCCGCCTCGCGCTTGAACCGGAGCCGCTCGGGCTGGCGGAGGACACGCCCGAGGCGATCCGGCTCTTCGCCCGTCTGCGGGAGGAGGAGCCCGCCCGCGGCCTCGTCGACGCGCACCTCGGCGTGCTGTACGACACCTGCCACTTCGCGCTGCAGTATGAGGAGGCCGCGCAGGCGATCCCGCGCCTCGCCGCCGGCGGCGCGCCGGTCGTGAAGTTCCACCTCAGCTCGGCGCTGCGCTTCCGCCCCACCGAGCGCTCCCTCGCCCGCCTGGCGCGCCTGCACGAGCCGACCTACCTGCACCAGACCCTAGGCCGCCGCGCCGACGGCACGGTCGTGCGCTTCAAGGACGTCCCGCTCGCGCTGGCGGAGGAGGCCGCGCTCCGCGACTGCGAGGAGCTACGCGTCCACTTCCACGTGCCGGTCAACGCCGACCGCCTCGACGACGACCTTGGCACGACCAACGGCCACCTGCAGGACGCCCTCGATTCGGTGTGCCGCGACCCCGGCCTCGTGCGTGAGCTCGAGATCGAGACTTACACCTGGGAGGTGCTGCCGGCCGAGGTGCGCTCGCCGGACGTGGCCGACATGATCGCCTCCGAATACCGCTGGACGCTCGCCCAGCTCGCGCGACGCGGCGTCATCCCGGCCTGACCATGGCCTCGTCCCTGCGCGACTGGCTCGTCCTCACCCGCGGCTCCAACCTGCCCACCGTCTGGTCCAACGTGCTCGCGGGCTGGCTCGTGGGCACGCACGCGCGCGTGTTCAGCATGCCCAACGACGACGGATGGGCGCAGCGGCCCGAGGACCCGGCCTGGGGTTCGCTGGTCCTTCTGTTGATCGCGGTTTCGCTCACCTACGTCGGCGGGATGATCCTCAACGACGCCTTTGACGCCGCGTGGGACGCGGAACGACGCCCGTCGCGTCCGATCCCCTCGGGACGCGTGCGCCGCGCCGACGCTTTCGCGGCCGGCTTCGCCGCGCTCGGTCTCGGTTGGCTCGGCGTCTTCCTCGCCTCGCAGGACGAGACGCGCATGCAGGCCGGCGCCTTCGCCGCCGCGCTCGCCGCCGCCGTGCTCATCTACGACCGCTGGCACAAGGGCCGGGCCTTCGCGCCCGCCGTGATGGGCCTTTGCCGCGCGCTGCTGCCCTTCATCGGCATGATCGTCGCCGGCTGGCCGGTGGGCCGTCCGCCGCTCTTGCCCGAGGACATCGCGTTCACCAGGACCGACGCGGTCCTGTGGCTCCACGCCGCGACCCTCTGGGCGCTCACGTTCAGCATCACCGTCGTCGCCCGACACGAGGCCGGCCCCTCGCGACCGCCGCGCTGGGCCGATTTCCTGCTCTACCTTCTTCCGCTGCCCCTGCTGTACGTCGCCGAGTGGCCCGTGTGGTCGGCGGTCTGGTGCGTCGCCTACTGGACCTGGATCTTCGTGTCGTCGCGCCGTCATCCGTTGCCCGAGGGCGTCGGCGCGCGCGTCGGCGACCGGCTGGCGAGCTTCCCGTTCCTCGACGCCGTCGTCTACGGCAACCTCTTCGTCCTGCACCTGTTCGCCCTCAGGAAGGTGAAGCTCATCCATCCGGAGATGAAGGCGTTCCTGTGGGCCGGCCTCCTGCTGGCCGTGCTCAGCCCCGTGTTCTGCCTGCTGGCCACGCTGCGGCTGCGCCGCACGATTCCCCAGACCTGACCATTTTCGGGGGAACTGGGCTTGTCCCCGGGGGTCGAATGCGTTCAGATTGACCCTCCCCCAGGGCCATGGACGACTCCATCGACCTCGAATTCTCGGTGACCTACCGGCACCGCATCTTCTTCACAGAAGACGCGTTCCGCGCGGGCAACCGGGTGCTCGCCGGCCTGTTCGGCGGCGCCAAGGTCATCCCCATGGTCGACTCCGGCCTGGCTTCGGCCCGCCCAGAGATGCTCGCGGCCATCCAGGCGTACGGTCGGGCCGAGGGCGTGAACTTCACCCGCGCTCCGCTGGTCCTCACCGGAGGCGAGGCCGCCAAGAAGGACTCCGCCGTGGTCAAGGCCGCCCTGGCCGCGATCGAGGCCGACCGCATCTGCCGTCACTCCTACGTCCTCGCCGTCGGCGGCGGGGCGTTCCTCGACGCGGTCGGGTTCGCCGCCGCCACCGCGCACCGCGGCGTGCGTCTCGTGCGCATGCCCACCACGACCCTCGGCCAGGGCGACGCGGGCGTCGGCGTGAAGAACGGCATCAACACCTTCGGAAAGAAGAACTTCACCGGCGCCTTCGCCGTGCCTTCCGCCGTGGTCAACGACCTCGCGCTGCTCGCCTCGCTCGACGCGCGCGGACTCCGCGACGGCCTCGTGGAGGCGGTCAAGGTCTCGCTCCTCAAGGATCCGGCCTTCTTCGCCTCCCTTGAGAAGGACGCGCCGGCGCTCGCCCGGGGCGATCTCGCCGCCGTCGGACGCGCCGTGCGACGCTCCGCCGAGCTGCACGCCCGGCACATCGCGGGCAACGGCGACCCCTTCGAGCTCGGCAGCGCCCGCCCCCTCGACCTCGGCCACTGGGCCGCGCACCGCCTGGAATCGATGACCGACCACCGCCTCACCCACGGCGAGGCGGTCGCCGTCGGCCTCGCGCTCGACCTTCTCTGCGCCCGTGACCTCGGCATCTTCTCCGCGGCCGACGCCGAGCGCTCCCTCGCCCTGCTCGCCGCGCTCGGGTTCCGCACCTACGCCCCGGAGATGCATCTCGACGGCGGGACGAAGCTGCTGGTCGGGCTCGAAGAATTCCGCGAGCACCTCGGCGGCGAGCTCACGCTCGTCCTGCCGACCGCCGTCGGCGCCTCGACGCAGGTGCATGAGATGCCCGCGGCCGTCGTCCGCAAGGCCGCCGACGAGCTGCGCGCGCGCGACGTCCAGCCATGCGCCGTGCGGTCCTGAACGTCGTCGGCCTCTCCGCGCGCGACCTCGCCTCCGGCGCGATGCCGCGGATCGCCGCGCGCGCCGCCGCCGGCTCCGTCTCACGGATATGCCCGGCCTTCCCCGCGGTGACCTGCACGGCGCAGTCCGACTACCTCACCGGGCGTCGTCCGAACGAGCACGGGGTCGTCGGCAACGGCTGGTACGACCGCACGCTCAGCGAGGTGCAGTTCTGGAAGCAGTCCAACCGCGCCGTCCTCGCGCCCAAGGTCTGGCACGAGCTGCACGCCCGGAACCCGAAGCTCAAGGTGGCGAACCTCTTCTGGTGGTACAACATGGGCACCGACGCGGACATCGCGGTGACCCCGCGGCCGATCTACAAGGCCGACGGCGCGAAGATCTTCGACATCGCCAGCTACCCGCAGCGACTCAAGCCCGCGCTCAAGGCCGCCCTGGGGGAATTTCCGTTCCACGCCTTCTGGGGTCCTCGCGCCGGCCTGCCGTCCTCGCGCTGGATCGCGGACTGCGCCCGCTGGATCGAGGAGCATGAGCGCCCCGACCTCAGCCTGGTCTACCTGCCGCACCTCGACTACGACCTGCAGCGTTTCGGCCCCGCCGACCCGCGCAGTGACGCCGCCCGGCGCGACGTCGACGCGCTCGTCGGCGACCTCGCCGACTTCCTCGAGTCCCGTGGCGTCGAGGTGCTCATCGTCTCGGAATACGCCATCACCGCCGTGGACCGCGCGGTGCCGCTGAACAAGGTCTTGCGCGACCGGGGCTGGCTCGAGCTCAAGCCCGAGGACGGCTCCCTGACCCTCGACACCTTCGCCTCCAAGGCCTTCGCCGTCGTCGACCATCAGGTGGCGCACGTCGTCGTGCTCGACCCTTCCGTGCGGGAGGAAGTCCGCAAGGCCCTGCTCGCCACGCCCGGCGTCGCGGAGGTGCTCGACGCCGAAGGGCAGGACGCGGCCGGCGTGCGACACGCCCGCGCCGGCGACTTCATCGCGGTGGCTGACGCCCGCAGCTGGTTCTCCTATTACTGGTGGGAGGAAGGGCAGGGCGATCCCGACTACGCCCGCACCGTCGACATCCACCGCAAGCCCGGCTACGACCCCGTCGAGCTGTTCATCGACCCGAAGATCCGCATCCCCGCGCTCAAGGTCGCCTGGTTCCTCCTGAAGAAGAAGCTCGGGTTCCGCGCCCTGCTCGAGGTCATCCCGCAGGACGCCTCGCTCGTGCGGGGCTCGCACGGACGCATCCCCGAGGACTCCCTCGACTGGCCCGTGCTCATCGGGCCCGCGGGCGGGGCCGCGCCGACGCAGCTCGCCTCGACCGACGTCTACGCGCGCATCGTCGCGGGCTTCTGATTCCGCCCGAGGTTGACACCTCCGCGCGCGGAAGGTCAGATGCCACGCACGATGCGCGCCCCGTCCACCCAAGCCTGGCCTCGTCCGGTCCTCGGCCGGAACGCAGCATGAAGATCGCGGTCGTCGGAACGGGCTACGTCGGCCTTGCGAACGCCGTCCTGCTGGCCCGGCGGCACGAAGTCGTCGCGCTGGACATCGACCGCCGGCGCGTGGAGCTCGTGAACGCCGGCAAGTCTCCCATCGCCGACGCCGGCATCGAGCAGGCCCTGCGCGAGGGCGGGCTCAGCCTGCGGGCCACGCTCGATCCGGCCGAGGCCTACCGCGGGGCGCGCTACGTACTCGTCGCCACCCCGACCGACTACGATCCCGAGACCAACCGCTTCGACACCTCCACCGTGGAGTCCGTCCTGCGCGCCGCCCATGCGGCCGAGCCTGCCGCCGCGCTCGCCGTGCGGTCCACCGTCCCGGTGGGCTTCTGCCGGGCGCAGTCGGAGGCGCTCGGCGCCGAGGTGATCTTCGTGCCGGAGTTCCTGCGTGAAGGCAGCGCGCTGCACGACAGCCTGCATCCTTCGCGCATCATCGTCGGCGGCGCGTCGGCGGCCGCCGTCGAACTGGGCGCCCTCCTGCGGGACTGTTCGCTCCGTCCCGAAGTCAGCGTCCTGCGCACCGGCCCGACCGAGGCCGAGGCCGTCAAGCTGTTCTCCAACACCTACCTCGCCATGCGCGTGGCGTACTTCAACGAGCTCGACACCTACGCCGTGAAGCACGACCTGAGCACCCGGGAGATCATCGACGGCGTCTGTCTCGACCCGCGCATCGGCCCCGGCTACAACAACCCCTCCTTCGGCTACGGCGGCTACTGCCTGCCCAAGGACACCAAGCAGCTTCGCGCCAACTACGAGGAAGTCCCCCAGAACCTGATCGGCGCCATCGTGGACTCCAACACGACCCGCATGGACTTCATCGCCGATGAGATCGCGGGCCGCGGACCGAGGACCGTCGGGGTCTACCGGCTCATCATGAAGGCCGGCTCCGACAACTTCCGCACCTCCTCCATCCAGGGGGTCATGCAGCGGCTCAAGGACCGGGGCCTCACGGTCATCGTCCATGAGCCCGCCCACCGCGGGCCGGAGTTCAACGGTTTCCGCTGCGTCCCCGACCTGGCGGCCTTCAAGCGGGAGGCCGACCTCATCATCGCGAACCGGCGCGACGGCGCGCTGGACGACGTCGCGGCCAAGGTCTTCACCCGCGACGTGTTCGGCAAGGACTGAGCCTGCGGGGTTGCCCGGGAACGGCCGGCCGTCACGCTGGTCTGACTCCTCATGCTCCCCGTCGCGCTCATGCTCGCGGCCGCCGCCGCGCCCTTCCCCGAGCCCCACGACAACCAGGCGGTCACCGTTCCGTTCCTGAGTCCGTCCGAGGCCCTGGGCCGCATGCGCGCGCCGGAGGGCTTCCGTATCTCGCTCTTCGCCGCCGAGCCCGACGTCCGCCAGCCCATCGCGCTCTGCTGGGACCACCGCGGACGGCTCTGGGTCGCCGAGAACTACACTTACGCCGACGGCAAGGAGCGCTTCGACCTCTCCCTGCGCGACCGCATCGTGATCCTGGAGGATGCCGACAACGACGGCCGCTTCGACCGCCGCACGGTCTTCGCCGACGACCTGAAGATGCTCACGAGCATCGAACTTGGCCTCGGCGGCGTCTGGGCGATGTGCCCGCCGCACCTGCTCTTCATCCCGACGGAGGGCGACAAGCCCGCCGGACCGCCCCAGGTCGTGCTCGACGGTTTCAGCACCACCGCGGTGAGCCGCCACACCCTCGCCAACGGACTCCGCTGGGGCCCGGACGGCTGGCTTTACGGACGCATCGGCATCTCGAGCACTTCATGGGTCGACGTGCCCGGCGTTCCGCTGGAGAAACGCTCGCCGACGGCCGGCGGCTTCTGGCGTTACCACCCGACGCGCAAGGTCTTTGAGCCCTACTGCCACGGGACGACCAACCCCTGGGGGCATGACTGGAACGCCGAGCACGAGATGCTCTTCATCAATACCGTCATCGGCCACGCCTGGCAGGGCGTCCACGGGGCCCACTACAGGCGTATGCACGGGGAGGACCCATACCCCTTCGTCTACGAACTGATCGACCAGCACGCCGACCACTATCACTGGGACACCGGCAAGAAGTGGAACGACGCCGACGGCGGCCGCGGCGGCGCCGACCGCTTCGGCGGCGGCCACGCCCACGTGGGCATGATGATCTACCGGGGCGAGAGCTGGCCGGAGTCCTATCGCGACCGCCTGTTCACGCTCAACCTCCATGGCTCACGGGTCAATGTCGAGCGGGTCGATCGCAAGGGCAGCGCGCTGGTGATGCGGCATGAACCCGACTTCGTGCGCTCGGAGGATCCCTGGTTCCGC
Organism: uncultured Klebsiella sp.; assembly: GCA_964601955.1. Lineage (GTDB taxonomy): Bacteria > Verrucomicrobiota > Verrucomicrobiia > Opitutales > UBA953 > UBA953. The sequence goes on from CAZRPB010000071.1 coordinate 8,812, forward strand.
GGCATCGAGATCTCCCAGGCGCCGGACGGCGGCGCCGTCATTCTTGACTGGAGCGACATCGGGGAGTGCCACGACCAGGACGGCATCCACCGCGGTTCGGGACGCGTCTACAAGGTGTCCTACGGCGAGCCCAAGCGCCCCGACACTGATTTCTTCTCCGTCCCGCCGTCACGACTCATCGAGCTCCAGCGCAGCCGCAACGAGTGGCTGGTGCGCATGGCGCGCTGGGCCCTGCGTGAACGCGCTTCCCGTGGCGAAGACCTCGCCGAGGCCCTGCCCGCGTGGGAGCGCCTCGCGGCCGAGGCCGACCCCGTCCTCGCGCTCAACGCCCATTCGACGCTCATCGCCCTCCGCGTCCGCCCCTCGTCCGTCTGGGACGCCGCGCATGCGCGCCGCTACTCCGTCGAAGCGATCCTCGCTGAGAAGGATCAGGCCGTGCTTGCGCGGCTCATCGAACGTGAGCTCACCGAGCCGCTCGTGATGCGGAACCAGGCCGTCGCGAAGCGGCCTCTGTCGACCGGCTTCATCCCGCGGGCCGAGGAGCGGGAGCAGGCCGTCCTGAGCTTGGCGACAGGACGACGCCATGGGCCCCGCGTGCGGCTCGCCCTGGCGTCGGCGCTGCCGCATCTCTCGCCCGAATACCGTTCCCTGGCGGCGCAGCACCTGCTGCTTGAGACCGAGGATGCCGCCGACCACAACCTCCCGCTGCTCATCTGGACCGGCATCCGTGAGCTCTCCGACGACGCCCTCGTTGAATGCGCGCACGTCAGCCGCCTGCCGACCGTCACGCGCCTCATCGCACGCCGACTGGCGGAGAAGCTCGACGTCAGCCCCGGGTCGCTCAACGCCCTGCTGGAGCAGTCCGCCGGGCAGGGCGTGGGGCAGGGTGACATCCTGCGCGGCATGGCCGAGGGCCTGCGCGGCTGGCGCAAGGCGGCCAAGCCGGACGCCTGGGATTCCTTCGCCCGCGGCTTGGATGCCGCCGACGCCGAGGCGCAGGCGCTCATCCGCACCCTCAACGTCACCTTCGGAGATGGGCGCGCCTTGGACGAGGTGCGCAACGTCGCGTTGGACGACAAGCAGCCCATCGACGTGCGGAGAGCCGCGCTGCGGTCCTTGGTCGAGGCCGGCGCGCCGACGCTCCGCGCCGACTGCGAGAAGCTGATCTACGTCAATTCCCTCGGGCTCGACGCCATCCGCGGCCTCGCGCGGTTCGACGACGAGGCGGCGGCGAAACGCATCCTCTCCCGCTATCCCAACCTCTATCCCCATGAACGTCCCCAGGCCGTGATGGTGCTCGTCTCCCGCGCGAAGTTTGCGCGCGTCCTGCTCGAGGCCGCGGCCGAGGGCAAGTTCCCCAAGGCCGACCTCG
>CAZRPB010000072.1:0-9911 GCA_964601955.1 uncultured Klebsiella sp.
TGCCGTATTGGAAGAAGGGCTGGAGCCGCTGGCGCTTGTAGTCGTAGCGCATGAGTCCGGACTTGGGCAGGCTGACGATGCCATGCGGGGTCTCGACCCGGGTGATCGCGTGCAGGCCCTGGCTCATCCAGAGCGTGCCGTCCGGACCGTGGCTGACCGAATTAACCAGCTGGTGCGTGTCGCCGACGCCAAAGCCCGACATGAGCACCGTGGTCTCATCGGCCTTGCCGTCCCCGTCCTTGTCGGTGAGCAGCAGCAACCGGTCGAAATCGCACACCACCAGCGACACGCCGTCCTTGTCCTCATTCAAGGGCTCGACGCCCTGGACCATGGTCAGGCCCTCCGCGAAGCGCACCGACCGGTCGGCCTTGCCGTCACCGTCGGTGTCCTCGAGCCGCAGGATGTAGTCGCGTGGCTTCACGCCGGGCACCGACTGCGGGTAAGTGGGGGAGCAGCAGACGTAGAGGCGGCCCCGGGCGTCCCAGGCGAACTGGGTCGGCTTGGCGACGCCGAGGGATTCGTCGGCGAAGAGGTTGACGACGAAGCCGTCGGCGACCTTGAACGTGGCCAGCTCCTCCGGAGAGGTCATGACCTTCTCTGTGCTCACGGCAGGGCCGGCCTGCGGCGCGGGCTCGGCCGACTTCTCACCACGGGCCAAAGCCTGGATGTGCCGGTCCCAGGAAGCGACGAGCGGACGGTAGGCCTCGAAGTTCTGCTTCAGCGAGGGCGCGGGTCCGAAGCCCTTGCCGTAGTTCTGAGAGATCCGGTCGCCGTAGACGAACGACCAGTTGGCCGGACGCCAGCAATCGGCCCAGAGACGGTTCTTCTCGACGATCGCCGGACGCAGTCTGGCCGAGAGCTCCTGATTGTCGGGCAGACCGAGCGCGAAGGCCACTTCCTGACCGACGCGCTCCAGCCCCTTGGCCGAAAGGTGAAGACCGTCGACCGACGGGACATCGCGCGTGACTTCGGTCAGCTTCACGTAGGGCAGCCCACGCAGCCTGGCGATCTCGCCGACCGCGGCGGCATAGGCCTCCAAATCCTTCAGCCTGTCCGCGGAACGGAGGTCCGGAGGCCGGACCGACGCCATGAAACCTGCCGGGGAAAGCAGCACGATGCGCGGGGTGTGGCGGCTGAGGTCGTCGAGCAGCTTGTGGTAATCGGCCTTGAACCTGGCCAGACCGCCCTGCCCTTGCAGCGCCTCCGCCTGGCCGAACTGAACGATCAACGTCGTCGCGCGTGCGGTCTCGAGCTGCCCTTTCCATGGGCCGAAGTTCAGGTCACGCCACTGCTCATGGACCGTGTCGGCCTCCCAAGCCATCGAGCGGAAGGCGGGGCTCTTGGAGGCGAAGGCCGCGGCGATCTTCGACTCGATCTCACCCGACTTGGCCTCCCTGACCAGGTTCTCCTGCCCGATGAAGACCACGACCTCATCCTGACCGAGCTCGAACTTGCCTTCCTTGAACGGCGCAGGGGGCGTCCATGGCTTTCCGGCCTCTCCGAAACGGTTCAGGACTTCCTCACGCGTGGTGACCGGCACGTCCGTGAGCGGATCGACGGTGATGTTGCGGAAACGGATCTCCGCCTTGCAGTTGCCATGGATCTGCAGTCCGATGTGGCCGTAGGCGTCATCGATGGACGGATCGGATTCGGTGTAATCGACGGTGTTCTGTCCGTTAAGGTAGATCATGATGCGCGGCCCGACCGCCACCACCTCATAGGTGTTCCAGTCACCGGACTTCTCCACCTGCTTCAGTTCAGCCTCGGACTTCACGCCCTTGGAACCGACGCCCGTCCCCACCTTCGCCAGCACGCGCTTGCGACGCGACTCGTCGTACAGTGAGCCGGTGAAGCCCGCGCCGATGTCCGCCTGATATCCGATCATCTCATTGGGCGGATTCGTCATGCGCAGGCTGCGCAGCTGCACGCCGCCGTTCACGAAGCCCTCCGTGCCGGTGAGCTTGTATTCGAGCCGGAGCCGGAAGTTGAAATACTTCCCCTTGGTCGTGAGGAACTCGTTGCGCGGGTTGCCCGCCATCGAGCCGCCGACGATGACGCCGTCCTCGACGCGCCAGACCTTGGGGTCGCCCTCCCAGCCGGCGAGGGACTTGCCGTCGAAGAGCGGGGCCGGGGCGGCGCCCAGGCCGAGGAGTCCGATGTACAGGCCGAAGACTGGAGCAAAGCGCTTCATGGGGTTGCCGGTTAGGCAATCCGGACGAGCGATTGTTCCAATCCGAAATGGCCGACGGACGGAAAAGGACACCAAAAAGACCGAAGGTTTTGCGACCTCCGGTCCGCAGGGCCCAAGGCCCTCGTGCCCTCGATCCTAGGCCAATCCCAGATGCTTCAAGGCCTCCGGCGTGGGTCCCGGGAATTCGACCATCGGCACGTTGCCGACGTAGCCGATGTCCTTCCAGCCCTGCGGCGTAGTGTAATAGCCGCTCGCGGCGAGATAACGGAAACGGTCGAAGAAGCGCTGGGCCTGCTTGAACTCACTCCTGACGGGGGTCTTGCCGCAGATGTCGTCGGCGATCGCGCACTGCTGCTGCTCCGTGAGGTCGGCGAAGGCCTTGCCTCCGAATCGTCGTCCGGACTCGGCGTCGATCCACGCGAGACCTTCAAGGATGACCGGGCGGTCCTTGTTCGTCTCATCGTAAGGGGAGCTGATCCACTCGTCGATGAAGTCGGGAACGCCGAGCTCGGAAGGTTTCTTGTCGCCGGGCTCGGGAGGCAGGATGAGGTCGCAGAGCGCGGCCGCCGCGCGACGGCGCGGAGCGTCGAGGGTCAAGGGCCACAGGTCGCCGGGACTGTAGTTCTTGTTCAGGACGGGATCCCAGCCGATGCGGGGTCCGCCCGACTTGAAGGGCGCAGTATCACGGCCGATGCGGGCGGAGGTCTGGGCCTCTCCGATGGGGAGCCGGCTGGCGGCCGCGGCCGCGGCGGCGGCGCCGCCGATCCAGCGGAGGACTTCGCGACGGTCCAGGCGACGGAGGGAGTCAGGGTGTTCGTTGTCCATGTCAGGGGGTCAGAGGTTGCCCTTGCGCATCTCCTCGATGAGGTGCTCCGAAGAGCGCCAGGCGAGGGCCATGATGGTGAGGGTGGGGTTCTTGTCGGCGTTGCTGCAGAACGCCGAGCCGTCGTTGAGCACTACGTTGGGCACGTCCCAGAGCTGGTGCCAGCGGTTGGTGACGGACTTCCTGGGGTCGTCCCCCATGATCGCGCCGCCGACCTCGTGGATGATCGATCCGCCCGGCTCGATGGCCTTGGCGCCGTCGGTGGCCGGCTTGCGCACCTTGCCCCCGATGGACTCGATCATCATCGCGAAGGTCTGTTCCATGTGGAGGGCTTGCTTGAGCTCGTGCTCGGACCACTTCCAATGGAAACGGAGGACGGGGATGCCCCACTTGTCCTTCACGGCGGGATCGAGCTCGCAGAAGGAGTTCTCGTTGGGGATCATCTCGCCACGGCCTGCGAACCCGATGCCGGCGCCATAGCGGAGACGGACCTCCTCCTTGTAAGCCTTGCCGTAGCCGGGGCCGGCGCCGCCGGCGCCTAGGCCGGGCATGCGGCGTCCCGTGGCGAACTCGATGTGGTATCCGCGGGCGAAGCCGAGCTTGCCGGCGAGCTGCTCCTTGTAGAGCCACCAGGGGATGTACACGTGGGTGCCCGCGCCCTCCTCGTTGTGGACGGGGAGGTTCTCGAAGGCGGGGACGCTGCCGCCGAGCTTGGCGCCGACGGTGTCCATGATGTACTTGCCGACCAGACCGGAGGAGTTGCCCATGCCGGCGGGATGGCGGTTGGACTTGGAATTGAGCAGGATGCGGGCGGTCTCGCCCGAGCTGGCCGCGAGGACCACCGCCCTGCCCTTCACGCCGCGTTCCTTGCCGGTCTTCTTGTCGACGTAGGTCACGCCGTCGGCCTTGCCGTCCTTGCCGAGGGTCACGGTGTGCACGTGCGCGTCACAGAGGATGTCGAGGTTGCCGGTGGCCAGGGCGGGAGGCAGATGGACGGTGGTGGACTGGTAGTTCGCGCGGATGGAACAGCCGCGGCCGCAGTCGGTAGCCCAGAAGCAGGCGGCGCGGGCCTTCATGGACTCGGCCAGGATGCGCTGCGCGCGGGCGTTGCCCGGGTGAAGCTTGGAAGGCAGCTTCTCGAAATCCTGCCGGACGCTCAGGATCGCGCGGTGGATGGGAATCACGGGGATGCCGAACTTCGCGACGTGCTTCTTGACGTAGAGTTCGCCTGCCCGGGCCTTCGGGGGCGGCAGCAGGCAGCCCTCCGGGGAGTCGGGCGTGTTCTCGAGGCCTTCGTTGGAGCCATAGACGCCCACCAGCATCTCGGCCTTGTCATACCAGGGAGCCACTTCCTCATAGGTCATCGGCCAGTCGAAGCCGAGGCCGTCACGCGAACGGGGCTTGAAATCGTAAGGGCCGTTACGGAGCGAAATGCGTCCCCAGTGGTTCGTGCGACCTCCCAGCATGCGGGCCCGCCACCAGTCGAAGCGTTGCGCAGGATCGTCGGAAGCCTGGGTGTAAGGTTCGCCGGGGACCTCCCAGCCTCCGTCGACGGTGGCGTCGTGGAAGCCGAAAGGCTTCTCACGCGTGGACATGCCGCGCAGAGGCGCCTGGGCGCGGGACTGGAACATCGGGGTCTCGGTGAGCGGGTCGTAGTAACGTCCGGCCTCAAGCATGAGCACCTTCACGCCGTTCATGGTGAGCGTGTAGGCGGTCTGACCGCCGCCGGCGCCGGATCCGACGACGATCACGTCATAGACGGGCTGCAGTTCCTTCTCGGAGATGACAGGCATGGGGATGGGGCTGATCGGAGGATGAAATGATGCGGACGGGGCACAACCGCAAAGGTTGTGACCGCGGCGACATCCGTCGGTTCCCGGACGACCCTCAGCGCTTGCGCCAGCCCCAGGCGTCGTCGAAGAAACCGGCGTCGACCACCTTGCCGGGTGACATCGAGTCCGGCGGGGTGCGGAGGTCGATGACGGCCCAGTCGGGCAGCTTTGGCACCTGGCGGGCGTTGTTCAGGTAGTCATATTCCCGATAGGTGAAGCCGCTGTTGATGACGACGTAACGGGAAGGGTTGAGAGGATTCGGATAGACCAGGACGGGGGCGTGCTCGCCGGCGGCGTAAGTGCGTCCGTCCACCGTCAGTCCCTCGGCGGTCCACTTGATCGGGAGCCGGTCCGCGATCCTTGCCAGGAAGGTGTTGCTCGAGGGGTCGCCCCAGAGGATGAGGTTGCGCGAGGCGATGTCGGCGTCGGTCACCTGCGTGTCGGCCTTCATCGGGGCGTCGCCGCGGAACTGACGACGCCATTCGAAGACCGCGCGTTCGCGCTCCGACTTGGTCCACGCGCCCACCTTCTCGTTGAGGGCCTTGCCCGAAGGCGACACGAAGAGGAATGCGTCCATGAAGGCGTCGTCGATGGGGCCGGAGACTCCGTGGCGCTTGGACAGGACGCCTTCATCGGGAGTTCCGACCGCCCAACGCCCTTCCTTGCGGACCAGCGAGACCCTGAAGGAGCGGTCGCTGCCGGCGGTCACCGTCTGGACGTCCTGTCCGTCGACCTTGACCACGGTCGTGATGAAGCGGGACTGCGGCGACATGCCGGAGGGCATGTCGAGGGTGAAAGCGGTGACGTTGCGGGTCATCACGTTGATGATGGCGGCGTGGACGGCGTCGGCCTGGATGCGCGCCTTGGTCCAGTGGGACTCCATGCGGTCGATCTGCACCCAGTGCATGCGGTTGTAGCGGAGGAAGAACGTCTCGAAGGCGACCTGACGGGGCATGCGGTCGCGACCGGCGGAGGCCATCTGGGCCAGCCGACGCTCGATCTCGGCCATGGAATCAGGATGGATCTTGTGGGCCGTCTGGGGTCCGATGATGTGCGTCATGGTGACGCCGACCTTGGAAAGCTCCCGGGCCATCACGTCGGCGGCCTGCTTCTGCTTGTCCAGCTCGCCGCTGTAGGCGACCAGCGGCGCGTTGGTGAAGTTCACCGGCACGTCGCTCGCGTTGTACCAGCCCCAGAGCGTCTTCTGCCAGGAGGGGATCTTGGAGACGTCCTCGTTCTGGAAGACGTTGAGGAACTCGGGGGTCTCGGAGAAACCGGCGCCGGGACTGATGCCGCACCACCGGTCCGCGTAGTGGGCCCCGAACTGCCAAACGGCCGCGCCGCCCATGGAGAAGCCACGGATGAACAGCCGGTCGTCGTCGATGGCGTAGGACCGTCGCGCGTGCTCGTAGGCCTCCCAGAGATCGACCTCCCCCGCGAACTTGTTCGCGCAGCAATAGCGTCCGTAGAGATGCAGGACCAGCCGGCCGTCGGCGGGGACCTGCCCGACGTTGCGGCGACGTTCGGTCATGAAGGCCAGCTCGGTCAGCGTCTCACCGCGGCCGTGGCACCAGAAGTCGAGGCGCATTGGCGCGCCATTGGCCCAACCGGCGGGAATGACCATGCCGTAGGGCTGCACCGAACCGTCGATGCGCGAACGGTAGCCGCGGACCACCAGGCCCGTCTGCGTCGTCCAGGGCGTCTCACCCTTGGCGAAGGCGGCCGCACGCGCCCTGCCCTCGGCAATCAGTTCGAGGGCGGACTTGATCTCCTCCTTCTTGAACACCTCGTTGTGGCGGAGCGCCCAGTCCACCGCCTTGTGGTAAATCTCCAGGTCGGGCAGGAATTCCTGCAGCCGCGGGTGCTTGGACTGCGCCTTGGCGGCGGCGTCGATGTCCTTGCGGAGTTCAGCCAGGGATGCGTTGAGCGCGGCGCGGTCTGATTCAGGGACGACGACGGCCTTGTCGGTCGGAGGGATCGGCCGTACCGCCGCGGGGATGTTGTCCTTGGGACCGTCGGCGACGGCCGAAGCGGAGAAGGCAATGAGGGCAAGGGCGGCGGCTATACGCATTGGGATTCGGGGTGCGGCCAGATAAGCCGACGGGAGAGCCGAGGGACAGACAAAATCCGCGGTCCATTTTCCTCGCCAGCCGAGGCGCCGAGCCTCACTTGTCCGGGCGAATGGCCCTGCTCAGCCTCCTAGACGTCTACGTCGGTTTCGGCGGCCCCCCCGTGCTGGACAGGCTCAATCTCCAGATCGAGGCCGGCGAACGCGTCTGCCTGCTGGGACGCAACGGTGCGGGCAAGACGACGCTGATGCGGGTGGCCGCCGGCGAGAGCCAGCCCGACAGTGGCACGGTGTCGGTGCCTGACGGCGTACGTCTGGCGAGACTCACCCAGGAGATCCCCGACACCCTGCCCGGCACCGTGCGCGAAATCGTGGCGGGAGGACTGAGCGACGCCGACCCGGCCGAAGACTGGGAGAAGGACATCCGGGTCGACGACCTCGTGGCCCGACTCGGCCTGCCCGAAGACCGCGCCTTCGACGATCTTTCCGGCGGACTCAAGCGTCGGTGCCTGCTGGCCCGCGCGCTCGCCTCAGACCCCGGACTGCTCCTGCTGGATGAGCCGACGAACCACATGGACCTCGATTCCATCCTCTGGATGGAGGAGTTCCTGCTCGAACGCCGCACGCCCCTGCTCTTCGTCACCCACGACCGCGCCTTCCTCCGCCGGATGGCCAACCGCATCCTGGAACTCGACCGCGGCAAGCTGACCAGCTGGTCCTGCGACTACGACACCTATCTCGTCCGCAAGGAGGAGCTCTTCGAGGCCGAGGAACGTCAGCGGGCGGCCTTTGAGAAGAAGCTGAGCCAGGAGGAGGCGTGGTCACGCCGCAGCCCGGGGGCCCGACGCACCAAGTCCAACGCCCGCATGGAAGCCCTCAAGCGCCTGCGCGAGCAGCGCGCCGGGATGCGGTCCGCCACCGGTTCGGCCAAGATGGAGATCAGCGAGGCCGAACGCTCGGGCGTGCGCGTGGTCGAGGCCGAGAAGATCGCCTTCGCCTATCCCGGAGGAAACCCCGTCATCCGGGACTTCAGCCTCAACCTAAGCCGAGGCGACAAGGTCGGCCTCATAGGACCCAACGGTGCCGGCAAGACGACCCTCGTGCGCATGCTGCTCGGACAGCTCGCCCCGACGTCCGGCTCAATCAAGTTCGGCACCAAGCTGGAGGTCGTCTATTTCGACCAGATGCGGGGTCAGATTGACGACTCCAAGACCGTCGCTGAAAACATCGCCGGCGACTCCGACACGGTCGAAGTGCAGGGGCGTTCCCGCCACGTCATCAGCTACCTGCAGGATTTCCTCTTCGAACCCTCGCGCGCCCGTTCCAAGGCCAAGGTGCTCTCCGGGGGAGAGCGCAACCGGCTCCTCCTGGCCCGCCTGTTCACGAAACCGGCCAATGTCCTCGTGCTGGACGAACCGACCAACGACCTCGACGCCGAGACGCTCGACGTGCTTGAGGACATCCTGGTCGAGTATTCCGGCACACTCATCGTCGTCTCCCACGACCGCGACTTCCTCGACAATGTCGTGACCAGCACGCTGGTCTTCGAAGGTGACGGCATCGTGACCGAGCACGTGGGAGGATACAGCGACTGGCGCGCGGAAGTCGCGAGACTGGCCGCCGCACGCCGCTCCACGCAGGCAAAGCCCGTCGAGGCCGCGCCCAAGGGGCCCTCCCCCGCCAAGCTCTCCAACAAGGAACGCAAGGAACTGGAGACCCTGCCGGCCCGGATCGAGCAGCTCGAGGCCGAGCAGGCCGACCTCACCGCCCAGCTGGGCGACCCCGACCTCTACAAGGACGGGGGAGCCAAGGCAGCCGGACTGCAGAGGCGCCTTCAAGAGGCCGAATCCGAACACGCCGCCTCCCTGGCGCGCTGGATGGAACTGGACGCCAGGAAGTGAGACCTGGATGACGGCAGGCGCCTGACAGGCCTGAAGGTGCCGTTTTTTCAACCTCCGGAACAGCGTAAGTTCGTTGCCCGGTTCCGGCGGCGCCTCATCTTGGCGTGGTGAAGCCGTCCGACCTGCGGAAGCCGCGCAATGTCCTGCTGGCCCTGGGCTGGTATGACCACCGTCTGCTCAAGGGCATCGTGAACTACGCCACGGAGAAACGCTGGCATCTGGCGGCCCACAGCATCATCCACGAAAAGGAGATCCCGCAGGGCTGGGACGGTGACGGCGTGCTCGCCTGGCTGGCGGCAGGCGACGATCTGGCCGCCTTCGTGCGCAAGCTGGGCAAGCCCACGGTGGACTTCTCCCTGCGACGGCCGGACACGCCCTTTGCGCACGTCGTCCAGGACCACGCCAAGGCCGGCCGGCTGGTCGCCGAACACTTCGCCTCCCGAGGGCTCCGTCATTTCGCCTTCTACGGAGATTCCGACAACTGGTCCCAGGTGGGCCGGTGCGACTCCTTCGTCAACGAGGTGACCTCGATGGGACTCAAGTGCGAACGCCTGCGCTGGAAGGGGGACCGCACCCCGGCCGACTGGCTGAAGCGGCGGCGTTGGCTGGCCGAAAAAATGAAGTCGGCCTCGAAGCCTCTCGGGGTCTTCGCCGCCAACGGCACGCTGGCCGTGGAAGTCTGCGAGCTCTGCGAGGAGATCGGCCTCAAGGTGCCCGGCGACGTCGCCGTCGTCGGCGTGGACGACCACCTGCTCGCCGTCGGCGGCACCAACCGTTCCATCTCCGCGGTCGACACGAACCTCGAGGAGCAGGGCTACCGCGGCGCGGCCCTGCTTGACCGGATGATGGACGGCGAGAAGAAGCCCGGCGCACCCGTCCTGATCGCTCCGGCCGGCATCCACACCCGGCTGAGCAGCGACATGATGGCCGTCGGTCATCGGGGCATCGCCAAGGCCCTGCGTTGCATCGAAGCCGGCTTCGGCAACAACATCGGCGTCAAGGAAGTCGCCCGCGCCGCCGCCATGTCGGAGCGAGGCCTGCGTCAGGCCTTCCTGAAGCACCTGGGCGCGACCCCGGGCGAACTCATCATCAAGGC
>CAZRPB010000073.1:0-9828 GCA_964601955.1 uncultured Klebsiella sp.
CGGCTACACCCTCGGCGGCGCCGACATGCTCCGCCGCGCGATGGGCAAGAAGATCAAGGAGGAGATGGAGCAGCAGCGCTCCGTCTTCGTCGAGGGCGCCAAGGCCACGAACGGCATCGAGAAGAAGAAGGCCGAGGAAGTCTTCGCCATCCTCGAGAAGTTCGCCGAGTACGGCTTCAACAAGTCGCACTCCGCGGCCTACGCCGTGCTCTCCTGGCGCACGGCCTACCTCAAGGCCAACTACCCGGTCGAGTTCATGGCCGCCGTGCTCACCTCCGAGCAGGGCAACTCCGACAAGCTGGCCGAGTTCGTGGGCGAGGCCGAGGCGATCGGGCTCAAGATGCTCGGGCCCGACGTGAACCTCTCCGACACCGACTTCACGCCGGTGCCGGCCGACAACGCGATCCGCTTCGGCCTGGGGGCGATCAAGGGCGTGGGCGACGTGGCCGCGCGGGCCGTCGTGGCGGAACGTGCCAAGAACGGGCCCTTCCGGGACTTCTCCGAGTTCGTCGCGCGCATGGGCGACCAGGACGTCAACGCTCGCACGCTCGACTGTCTGATCCGCGCCGGCGCCTTCGACGGCACGGGCGAGGACCGCCAGCACCTGGTCGACTCGGTCGAGTCGGTGCGCCGCCATCACTCGACGGAGCGCAAGGAGCGCGCGTCCGGCCAGGGCAGCCTCTTCGACATGCTGGCCGACGACGCCGCGGGCGACGTGCGCCAGGCCGACCTGATCATCCGCCGCTCGGCGCCGATGCCCAAGCTCGAGAAGCTCAACGGCGAGAAGCAGCTGCTCGGCTTCTACCTCAGCGGCCATCCGCTGGCGGACTACCACGGCCTGGACGAGGCGGTCGCGACGCTGTCGGGGCCGCCGGAGCGGCTGGAGCTCGACCGCAAGGAGCGTCACCCGGTGCGGCTCTGCGGCATCGTGAGCATGCTGGAGAAGAAGATCTCGAAGAAGGACAACCGCCCCTGGGCGCTCTTCCAGGTCGCGACGCGCTCTGCCACGGTGCCGGTGATGATGTTCTCCGAGGCCTACGAGGCGGCCGCGGCCCTGAAGGAGGGCGAGCTGCCGCTGCTGATGGACGGCTCGCACGTCATCGTGGACGCCCGGCTGGTGTTCCGCGAGGAGCGCGAGGAGTGGATGGTGAACGCGCACGCCATCCGGCCGCTGCGGACCGCGCCGGGGCTGCTCAAGAAGGTCCTTTTCGCGCTGCGTCCCGGCCCCGAGGCGGGCGACTTCATGGAGCGCCTGGTGAGCCACGCGCGCCGCGTCGACGGACCCACGATCGTGCAGGTCGGCTTCGTGCAGCCGGACGGGCGCGTGCTCGTGGCCGAAGCCGCGCGCGGGATGACGACGCGTTTCGACTTCGCCAGCTACGGCGAGTTCGGCCGGCATCCGGCGTGCATGGGCGTGCAGGTGGAGGCGCAGGCGCCCTCCTCCCCCGCGCCCCGCAAGTACGGCCCGCGGAGCTGAGCGCGTTCAGCCGCCGCGGCTGAAGAGCGAGGACTTCTGGACGGCGCGGGCCTCATGGAAGCCCAGGGCGGCGAGGTGCGCACGCAGGCGGGCGACCGCCTCGGGGCCCACCACGTGCGGGTGCAGCTCGAGCACGATGCGCTTCAGGCCGGGCAGGGCCGAGGCGGTGAGGATGTCGACCTCCGCGCCCTCGACGTCCATGACCAGCACCGTCGGGCGCCATTCGGCGAGGGCCGCGTCAATCGCGTCGGAGGGCACGGTGACCGCGCGGCCGCCCTCCCGCTGGTAGACGCTGCTAGAGATGATGTTGTCGTTGACGAAGAACGTCACGTCGCCGCCGTGGGCGGTGAGCGCACGGCCGCGCAGGCGGGGCTCGAGGCCGTTGAGGGCGTAGTTGGCGCGGATGACCTTGTGCATCGCGGGGTTGGCCTCGTAGGTGAGGACGCTGTCGGCGCCGACGATGCGGGCGCAGAGGAGGGAGACAAACCCGACCCCGCCGCCGATCTCGAGCACGCGGTCGCCGGGACGCACGCCCGCACGGATGAGGATGCGCTCGGGCTCCTCATAGGTCTCCTTGAAGATCCCGGAGCGGACCTGGCGGCTGACGACGGCGGGGTCGGTGGAGACCGTGACGCCGTCGATGGTGACCGTCTTGGCGCCGATGAGACGGCGGAAGGCGGACTTGAGGTTGCGGAACGGAGAGGCCATGTCAGTCGGTGGGCGGGCGGGTGAAGAGGTCGACGTAGGCGCGCGTCACCGCGGCCTTCGAGAAAGTGGCGTCGAGCGTTCGGCGTCCGCCCTCGACGAGCCGGGCGCGCAAGGCGCGGTCGTCGCGCAGGCGGCGGAGGGCGGCGGCGAGGCCGGCGGCGTCCTCGAGTCCGAAGAGCAGCCCGTCCTCGCCCTCGTGCATCATCCAGCTGGGGCCCTCGGAGCGCGAGGAGACGACCGGGACGCCGGCGCCCCAGGCCTCGAGGATGACGTTGCCGAGCGGCTCGTGGACGGAGGGCATCACGAAGACGTCGCAGGCCGAGAGCCATGGGGCGGGGTCGGCCTGCCAGCCGGCGAAACGCACGCGGTCGGCGACGCCCATCTCGGCGGCCTGACGACGGAGGTTGGCCTCCTCCTCGCCTTCGCCGAGGATGCAGAGTCGCGCCTCCGGAACCTCGCGGATCGCCTCGATGAGCGTGTGGAAGCCCTTGCGCCGGACCAGCCGGCCGACGCCGAGGACGGTGAAGGCGCCCGCGGAGGAGCCGAGCGCCTCACGAGGCAGGGGCGCGGCGGGGCGGACGAGGGTGAAGTTAGAGATGACGCGCGCGGGCCGCGTCCAGCCGAGGCGCTTCACGTGCTCGGCGATGCCCGGGGTGTTGCAGACGAGCAGGTCGACGTTGCGGAAATGCTTGAGCGAGGTCGGGTAGTCGCCGAGCCGCGCGGCCCGCAGGCCGCCCTTCCATTCGGGCATGAAGTCGGCCGCGCGCGGCATCCAGGCGAGGATGCCGGCGGGCCGCTGCGCGCGGAGCAGACGGCCGAACTTCCACGGCAGGAGGAAGCGGGAGGGCGTGAGCAGGCGCGGGAGTCCCTCGTGCACCTCGGCGGACGCGGGCAGCTGGTCGCGCCAGGCGCGGCCGGGGCGGATGAGGAGCGTCTGGTCGACGCCGGCCTCGGCCAGGGCGTTGACCAGGCTCACGAAGAAGCGCTCCGCGCCGCCGTCCCTGCCGAAGTGGGTGTGGAAGAGGCGCATGGCTCAGAGCCCGCTGGCGCGGCGGTCGTCCTCCGCGGCGTCGCGGGCATGGGCGTCCTGCCAGAGGCGCGCCTCGCAGAGGAAGGTGTACAGGGCGGCGTTGGCGGCGGTGATGAAGCCCGGCCAGCCGCAGAGGAACATGCGGCGCACGAAGTAGTAGCGGGCGAAGTAGACGAAGGGGTTGAAGAGCATCCGCAGGATCCGGGGACGCTTGCCCTCGCCGGCGAGCTGCCGGGCCTTGAGCACGGCGTAACCGGCCTCCTTGCGCGCCTGCTCATCGACGGTCTGCGTGCGGAAATGCAGCAGCGTGCCGTCCGGCGCGTCCCGCACCTCGCCCTGGACGAGCATGGCCTCGTGCACGAGCAGGGCCAGGTTGTAGCGGGCGCGCTCACGCCGGACGAGGCGCAGCATGCGTCCCTCATGGGCGGCGCGGGGGGCGTAGCCGCCGCCGACGAGGTAGGGCCGGCGGAGGATGCGCCAGGCGGCCACGGACTCCGGGGCGGCGAGCAGTCCCGGCAGCGCGCGACGGAAGTCCGGGTCGAGCCGCTCGTCGGCGTCGACATTGATCGCCCACGGCCGCGTGCACTGTTCGAGCGCGAACTGCTTCTGGGCGGCGAAGCCCGGCCAGGGGCGCTCGATGACGCGCAACGGGAAGCCCTCGCCTTGGAGCCCGCGCAGGACGTCCAGGGTGCCGTCGGTCGAGCCGGAGTCCACGACCACGATCTCCTCGCACTCGGCGAGCGTCCTCACGCAGTTGCCGATGACCGCGGCCTCGTTCTTGCAGATGATGAAGGCGCTCAGCGGAAGTCGGTCGGAAGGCATGGCCGGGCGTGCCGTGAAGGAAGCCGTCTGCGGGAGGCCTTGGCAAGCCCGTTGCCATGGCCGCTTGGGGCTTGCCCGTCCTCACGCGCGCGGGGAAAGTGGCGTCACGCCATGAGCCAGAAGACGCTTGGATTCGCCATCTGGGGCACCGGCATGATCGCCGAGTTCCACGCCCGCGCCCTCGCCGAGATCCCGGGCGTGAGGCTCGTCGCCGTCTGCAACCGCACCCCGGCCAAGGCGCAGGAATTCGCCGCGAAGCACGGCTGCGCCGCCGAGGCGACGCCCGAGGCGATGCTCGCCCGGCCCGACGTGGACGTGGTCTGCCTCTGCACGCCGAGCGGCGACCATCTCGGGCCGGCCTCGGCCTGCGCCAAGGCAGGCAAGCACGTCGTGGTGGAGAAGCCCCTCGAGGTCACGCTGGCCCGTTGCGACGCGCTCATCGCGGCCTGCGCCGAGGCGGGCGTCACGCTCGCGGGCATCCTGCCTCGGCGCTTCGGCGCCGGCGCGGTGGCGCTCAAGGCGGCGCTGGCCGCGGGACGCTTCGGCCGCCTGACGATGGCGGGCGCGCTCATCCCCTGGTGGCGCACGCAGGCCTACTACGATTCCGCGGCCTGGCGCGGCACGTTCGCCCTCGACGGCGGCGGCGCGCTCATGAACCAGGGCATCCACACCATCGACCTGCTGCTCTGGCTGATGGGTCCGGTGCGCCGCGTCTCCGCCACGGCGGGGCTGATGGCGCACGAGGGCGTGGAGGTCGAGGACGTGGCCGCCGGCTGGATCGAGTTCGCCGACGGGGCGCGCGCGACCCTAGC
This sequence comes from uncultured Klebsiella sp., assembly GCA_964601955.1. Taxonomy (GTDB): domain Bacteria; phylum Verrucomicrobiota; class Verrucomicrobiia; order Opitutales; family UBA953; genus UBA953. The sequence goes on from CAZRPB010000073.1 coordinate 4,850, forward strand.
GGGCTCGACGGCCTGCTGGTCGTCCACGGGCTTCCCGGCGGAGATCCGCATCCATGGCACGAAAGGCTCGGCGGTCCTGCGTGACGACAAGCTCTCGGCCTTCGACTTCGACCCTCCCCTGCCCGCGGACGCCGCGCTTCTCGCTCCAGCCGTGGAAGGGGGCGGCGCCGGGGCCAACGACCCCAAGGCCATCGGCCACGCCTGGCATCGCTCGAACCTCGAGGACGCCGTCGCCGCGATCCGTTCCGGCCGGCCGCCCTCCGTCGACGGCGCCCAGGGCCGCGTCGCCGTCGAAGTCATCCTCGCGCTGTATCAGTCCGCGCAAGCCGGCGGGGTTCCTGTAGACCTCCCGCTGGCGAGGGATCCCTCGCTGAAGAAGCTCGGGGCCAAGCGTTAGAGGCCCGGAGGCTCGGAGGCTCAGTTGACCAGACGATTCGATTTCAGGGATTAGTTCCGAGCCCTTGGCGGTCCCGCAGCGACTTGAACCTAGGACCCGTTCTGCCCTGAGCCTCCGAGCCCCTGGTCAACAAAGCCTCTCTTTGTCAGCCGAGAGAAGGCGAAAGAGACCTTGGCCGCAGAAAGGCGAACTCTTCAGGTGCGAGACTTCAGGAGTCTTTTAATGCCTCGGGCAGGCGGGTGATTACGTTGACCCGATGGATACCAATCCGCCGCCAGGCCGGCCTGGCATTTTCACTTTCCGAGACCTGCACGTATGGAAACTTTCCAGATCGCTGTCGGCTGACGTCTACCGAGCCTGCTCTTCGCCTGCGCTGCGCCCTCATTATGCCTTCTGCGATCAGATGGGCAGGGCTGCGCTCTCCGTGCCCTCGAATATAGCCGAGGGCAACGACCGGAGCAGCAACAAGGATGCCCTTAATTTTCTCCGAATCGCACGTGGCTCCCTCGCCGAACTAGAGACTCAACTTTGGATCGCGCACGACGTGGGCTGGCTTGACGCCGAAACCTATGACCGTCTCTGCGAGAAACGAGGCGAAGTCGAACGCATGCTGGGCGGCCTCATACGCGTACGCCAGCAACGCCTGAAAGCAGACCAAGCCTGACAACACCTCTTTCTGGTCAACCGAGCCTCTGGGCCTCTGAGCCTCTAGTGATGATTACTGCCGCGAAACTCCTCCATCGTCTTCCCCTCCCCGGCGTTGATCCCGGTGCGGGCGAATACTCTGAAGAAGGTCAGGACGACGATCTTCATGTCCAGCCAGAAGCTCCGATGGTCGACGTACCAGACGTCGAGGGCGAACTTCTCGTCCCAGGTGATCGCGTTGCGTCCGTTGACCTGCGCCCAGCCGGTCACGCCGGGCTTCACTTCCATGCGTCGGGCCTGGAAGGCGTCGTAGCGCTCCAAGTAGCGCATGAGGAGGGGGCGCGGGCCGACGACGCTCATGTCGCCGAGGAGGACGTTCCACATCTCCGGAAACTCGTCGAGGGTGGTGGAGCGCAGGAACTTGCCGAACGGGGTGAGGCGCACGGCGTCGGGCAGGAGCGCGCCGTCCGGTCCGCGCGCATCAGTCATCGTGCGGAACTTCACCATGCGGAAGGGACGCCCGCGCAGGCCCGGACGCTCCTGGATGAAGAGCACAGGGGAGCCGAGGCGGAGCCGGACGAGCAGCGCGACGGCCAGCATCAGGGGCAGGAAGAGCACCAGCCACCCGAAGGAGAAGACGATGTCAAAGAGGCGCTTGGCCATTCAACGCAGGACTTCGGCGGGGAAGGCGGAGAGGCGGAGGCCGAGGACCTCGACGGACCTCTCGAAGGCCAGCTCATACTCGACCGTGGTGGCGTCGGGCGGGACGACGGTCGCCAGCTCGCCTCCGGCGGGGCCGACGAGCGCGCTGTCCTGGGGACGGCGGCGTGAGCCCGGGAAGCGGACGATGAGCCGGGCCTCGGCGGAAGGGTCGTCGCTCGTCGCGAGTTCCGCGGAAAGCACGAGGGGCGTGCCGGGCACGACGGAGAAGGCGCGGCGCGGCGACAGCGTGCCCGAGGGCGCGCGCACGCTCAGCCTTCCCTCGTGCCAGCGCACGGCGTTCAGGCGGTGCTCGTCGATGCGGAGCAGTCCGCGACGGTCCTCGACCGAACCGAGGTCGATGCGATTCACGTTCTCCCCGGGCGCGCCTGAACGGATGACCGAATAGGCGACGAGGGCGCCGAGGCGCGATTCGCGGGCGGCCCAGGACGGCAGGTCGGCGCGCGGGCCGGGCTCCGATGAGGCGAGGCGGATCCAGGCGGCGCGGGGATCGGCGTGCAGCAGGGCCGACCAGCGCACCGGGCTTCCATGGAAGGACTGGCGGAGATTGAACCGCTTCTCGGCGACGACGAAGGCGTCCTCGGCGTCCGTGAGGGCGTTGAGGGCGCGGACGGCGCGCGGGGCGGTCGCGGGCCTGGCGTCACGCGCGGCGATCACGCGACGGAACGCGAGCGTGAGCTCCCACGCTTCGGCGAAACGCTCGAGCCGACGACGCTGGGCGGCCTCACGGGGCGAGACGCCGACCGGCAGGGCGCGCGCCTCGGCCACGCGGGCGGAGACCGCGGCCGCGTCGGCGTCGGTGAGGACGCGCGCCGAACTCTCCTTCAGGTAACGGGCCAGGCCGCGTCCGACGCCGCTTCGCGCATCGGCGGCCCAGGCGCGCTCGATGACGGCGTAGGCGTCACGCACGCGTGCGCCGGCCGGTCCGTAGGCGGCCCCGAACCAGCGGTCGAGCGAGGCCTGCGGGTCGACGGCGGGATCGGCGAGCAGACGCGAGCCCAGCCATGCCTTCGGGGCGTCGAAGGACCAGAGGGGGTAGAGTTCGGCATACCAGCCTTTCACGCCGGCGCGATGCGCGGTGCGGATGGCCGAAACCTGGGCGGAGAAGTCCACGTGAGGCGTCGCATAGTCGGCGCCATGCCAGTAATCGTAGGCTCCCACACGCCTCGCGCCCGAGCGCACCCAGGCGGAGAGATTGGCCTCGTCCTCGCGGGCGAACGCAGGGTCCGCATGTCCCATGCGGTCGAGGCAGACCCAGGGGAACACCGCAGGGCGGACCGGCACCGTCGGCGCCGCCTGCGTATGGAAGTAGGCGAGCGTGCCGATGGCGCGGCGCTCCCCCGTGAGGTCGCCGGACGGGTCCCAGAACGAATCCGCGACCGCGTTGAGGAAGCCGATGACATGGTCGGTGCGCATCGGGCGGTCGCGATACCAGCCGGAGGACGGGGCGTCGTCACCGTATTCCGTCGTGTCATTCACCCCGAGGGGCGCGCAGAACGCGTCGGGGTGGCGGTGGAACCAGTCGCGCGTGGATCGGGCGCCGAGTTCCGCCGCCTTCGGGTGGGAGAGGTTCGGATTCGCATCGTAGCCCGAGCCTGTCGGCCTGACGCGCACCCCGTCGACCTCGACGAAGAGCGTCGGATCCTCCTTCCATTCGCGCGGCCCGAAGGCGCGGAACAGGCCGTGCGAGAAGCTCAGCCCGCGGCCGTAGCCGACGCTGAAGGCCCAGTCCTCCGCGTCCTCGGTCGTGAGGCCGCTGACCGAGCGCCAGGCGAAGGCCGGACGGAAGACCTCGCCCTCGGGCTGCAGCACCCGCGCCAGCGGACGCCAGTCCGTGCCGTCAGGTCCCGGGAAGAGAAACGTCACCCCGAGCGTGCGTTCGGCGAAACGCCCGACCGTCATGCGCGTGGCGGCGGGCGAGTCGCCAAGGAGGAAGACCCGGTCGTCGCGGACCGCGGTCATGAGCAGGTCGCCTTCCGGATCCGGCACGATGACGCCCGTGGCGGCGAAGGCCGCGGTGCGGCCGACGAAGAGCCCGACCGCGGGGGCGACCCCCTGCCCTTCCGTGACCAGCTCGGGCCGGACTCCCGTCACCTTCTCGCAGAGGTCCTGGAGCGTGCGTGCCGCGCGCCATTCGTCGTCGGCCGGCGTTGCGGGCAGCACCACCGGGCCGTACCAGCGCCCGCCGTCGAACAGCGGCGCGGCCTGGAGCGAGGCGGCGAGCAGGAGGAGGAACGCCCGGGTCATGCATGGAGCATGGGCGCGGGCCGGACCGCGCGCAACCCATGAGCGGTCAGCGCATCAGCGCGTCGAGCAGCTCCTGCCGCCAGCGTCCGGCGGCCGGATCCCAGATTCCGAAGCCCGCCTGATACTCCCAGTAGGCGAAGGGGATGCCGAGCTCACGGGCCGTGCCGGCCATGAAGGCCGTCCAGCGGGCCCGGTCCTCCGTCGAGGCGTGCTTCCCATAGGCGCCGAACTCGCCGAGGAAGACCGGACGCCCCTCGGCCTTGGACCAGGCGGTCGCCAGTCCGAACGTCTTGCGCAGCGCGTCCTTCTCGGCGTCCGTGCCCGTCCAGCGCGTCCCGATGAACTTGTCCGAGCCCTTCGTCCAGCTCGCGCCCTGGTGCGTGAACGCGAACGGATCATAGCAATGGAAGTGTCCGATCAGGTGCCTGTCGGCCGCGGGCAGACGCAGGTCCTTGAGCGTCGCGGCCCTGTTCCACTGGACCCCGCCTACGTGCACCGCACGCGTCGGATGCAGCTGGCGGACCTCCGCGAGCGCGGCGGCCAGATTCTCATTCCAGAGTTCCGCCGTATGCTTCCCGTGCGGCTCGTTGCTCAGCTCGAAGTGCAGCTCCTCCGGCGCGCCCTTGAATCGTTCCGCGATCTGGCGCCAGAGCGCCACGAACCTCGGACGTTGTCCCGCCGGATCGGCGTCGAGCGCCTCGTAATGGTGGACGTTGAGCACCACCGCCAGCTTCCGGTCCAACGCGGCCCGCACCAGCCCGTCGACCTTCTCCATGAAAGCCGGGTCGATGCGGAACGGCGCCTCCTTGTCGGCGTGGTCGGCCCAGCGCACCGGGATGCGCACCGAGTCGAACCCCGCGGCGCGGATCCGGTCGAAGTCCTCCGGTCCGAACGCACGGCCCCACGTCGCCCCCTTGGGCGCCTCGAGCGAGTTGCCCATGTTGACCCCGCGTCCCAGCCGCCGGGCCTG
>CAZRPB010000074.1:0-9674 GCA_964601955.1 uncultured Klebsiella sp.
CGGTGCCCAGCTCCTTCTCGCAGTCGGCGAAGATCAGCTCGACCTCGCACTGCGGCAGGGGCTTGCGACGGTCGGTGCCGGAGAAGATGACGTCCTGCATGGCGGGCGCGCGCAGCGACTTGGCGCTCTGCTCACCCAGCACCCAGCGGATGGCGTCGACGATGTTGGACTTTCCGCAGCCGTTGGGCCCGACGACCGCCGTGATGCCGGGGCGGAGCTCGATGCGGGTCCGGTCGGCGAAGCTCTTGAATCCGTTGACGACGATTTCCTTGAGGTACATCGAGGGGCGTCGGGCACGATTGCCCCGCCCCACCCCTCCCGCAAGCGTCTAGTGCCCGCGCCCCGGGGCACTTATTCACGGGGCCTCGGACGGCGTTTCGGGGTTGACGCACCCCCCGGCCGCCTGTTGCTTCGACCCCTTCAACGAACATGTCCGTAGAAATCAAGATCCGCAAGGGCGAGACGGTCGACAAGGCCCTCCGCCGCCTCAAGAAGAAGGTCGACCGCGAAGGCATCATCAAGGACGCCCGCGCCAAGCGAGGCTTTGAGAAGCCCGCGGAACGCCGCCGCCGCAAGAAGAAGGTCAAGAACTTCAACGCCTACCTCCGCAAGAAGTGGGAGAACGCCTGAGCCCGGGCTCAGCGATCTGACCGAAGGCCCGTTCCTGACGGGCCTTCTGCTTTGGCGGGATGCGCGCCCCTGGAAACAGGAAGGGCCGGACGTAGGTCCGGCCCTTCGTCGGGAAACTGACTCCCCGCTCAGCGGAGGAACAGCATCTCCTGGTAGGAGGGCAGCGGCCAGTGCTCGTCGGAGACGATGTCCTCGAGCGCGTCGGCGAAGCCGCGCACCTTGAGCATCGCGGGCAGCACCTTGTCACAGGCGTGGTGGGCCTGGGCATGGGTGTTCGACTTGGTCACGGCGCGGAGGTCGTCGAGTTCGTCGAGCGCGGCGGCCAGCTTGTCGGCCAGGGCGAGCACGTCCTTGCGGAGCTTGCCGCCGGACTTGCTCTTCTCGACGGGCGTGAGCTCGGCGGCGAACTTGAGCGCGGCGGGCAGCAGCATGGTGCGGCCGATGTCATGGACGAGCTTGGACTCCGTGTTGACGGAGAGCACGTAGGAGTGGGTGTAGATCTCCTCGCGGGACTCGAGCTCGGCCTTGGAGAGCACGCCCTGCCGCTCGAAGACTTCGACGGTGGACTTGGCGACCATCTCAGGCAGCGCGTCAGGGGTGGTGCGGAGGTTCTTGAGTCCGCGCTTCGCGGCTTCCTTGTGCCATTCCTCGGAGTAGCCGTTGCCGTTGAAGATGATGCGGCCGTGCTTCGTGAGGATGTCCTTGAGGACGGACTCGAGGGCCTTGTTGAAGTCGGACTGCTTCTTCTTCGCGGCGGTCAGCTCATCGTCCATCTCGCAGAGCGAATCGGCGAGGATGGTGTTGAGCACCGTGAGCGGGCCGGCCACGGAGAAGGCCGAGCCGACGGCGCGGAACTCGAACTTGTTGCCGGTGAAGGCGAAGGGGCTGGTGCGGTTACGGTCGCCGGCGTCCTTGGGCAGCACCGGCAGCGTGTCCACGCCGATGTGCATCGTGCCGCCCTTCTTGGAGGAGGAGGCCGCGCCGCTCTTCTTCACCTGCTCGATGACGTCGTTGAGCATGTCCCCGAGGTAGATGGAGATGATCGCGGGGGGAGCCTCGTTGGCCCCGAGGCGGTGGTCGTTGCCGGCCGAGGCGACGGAGGCGCGCAGGAGGCCCTGATGCTTGTCGACGGCACGGATGACCGCGGTGCAGAAGGCGAGGAACTGGGCGTTGGCGTGGGGATCGGTGCCGGGCTCGAGGAGGTTGCCGACGCCGGGTCCGCCGATGGACCAGTTGACGTGCTTGCCGGAACCGTTGACGCCGGCGAAGGGCTTCTCAGCCAGGAGGCAGACGAAGCCGTGCTGGGCGGCGACGCGCTTGAGCAGCGTCATCGTGAGCATCTGGTGGTCGTGCGCGACGTTGGCGGACTCGTAGATGGGGGCGACTTCGTACTGGGCCGGGGCGACCTCGTTGTGGCGGGTCTTGATCGGGATCCCCAGCTTGAAGCACTCGCGCTCGGTCTCCATCATGCAGGCGAGCACGCGGTCGGGGATGGTGCCGAAATACTGGTCCTCGAACTCCTGTCCCTTGGCGGGCTTGGCGCCGAAGAGCGAGCGGCCGCAGGTGTAGAGGTCGGGACGCAGGTAGAAGAGGCGGGAGTCGATCAGGAAGTACTCCTGCTCAGGTCCGCACGAGGCGCTGATGAAGGAGGACTTCTTGCCGAAGTGGGCCAGGACGCGCTGGGCGGCCTTGTTCACGGCATGCATCGAACGCAGCAGGGGGGTCTTCTTGTCCAGAGCCTCGCCCTTCCAAGACACGAAGGCGGTGGGGATGCAGAGCGTCGAGCCGTTCACGCCGTCGAGGATGAAGGCGGGGGAGGTGACGTCCCAGGCGGTGTAACCGCGGGCCTCGAAGGTGGAGCGCAGGCCGCCGTTGGGGAACGAGGAGGCGTCAGGCTCGGCCTGGATCAGCGCCTTGCCGGAGAACTGGGCGAGGGTGCCGGTGCCATGGGGCTCGAAGAAGGTGTCATGCTTCTCGGCGGTGAGACCGGTCAGCGGGTAGAAGACGTGCGCGTAGTGCGAGGCGCCGCGCTCGAGCGCCCAGTCCTTGATGGCGGCGGCCACGGTGTCGGCGACGGCGCCATCCAGCTTGGTGCCGGTCTCGATCGAGGACTTGAGCGACTTGAAGACGTCCTTGGGCAGGCGCTTCTCCATCTTCTCGAGGGAGAAGACGTTCTGTCCGTAGATCAGGTCGATCTTCTCGCTGCGGAAGTCGAAGGTCCCTTTGAGGGCAGGCTGTGAGGCGATGGCCTTGATGGCATCGCGGCGGGCGGGATTGGTGCTCATGGATGGAAACTCGTTCGGGTTAGACCAAAGCACCGCCTATGCCACGCCGTCCATCGCTAGTTACTCATAGACAAAATGCCTATTTTTATACATTTATGACTAAAATTAGACAAACCTGCCCTGCTTATTTCCACGCATACACCAAGCGCATGAAATAGGCCGTGCCTAGTCTAACCTGAGGCGGGACAGGATTGCCTCTCAAGTCATGGGTGATGCCGAGTCGTACCGAAAGAGGTCCCTGCCCGCGGAGGACGCCCAGGTAGGTCTCATGTCTGAGATAGTAATCGTTCCAGCGCTCCAAGGAAGGAACCGCCGCCACCTGGGTGTTCCATTCAACCCAGCCGAAATCTCGGACGAAGATCAGACCGAGATCCGCCGACGGAGCCGAAAGCGTGGGCTGAAGCTCGGACATGTAAGTCTCGTAGCGATGTCCGACGCCGGTTCGCAGGTCGAGCTTCCCCAGAGGATCCTGGAACACGCGGAAGCCGAGGCCGACGGTGTTGACGGTCAGGAAGTCGACCTGACGGGCATGGTCATAACCGGTGTCGGTACGCAGGTACCAGAAGGCCACCTCGGCCGGGTTGGTCTCGTACGAGAGCTGGGCGTGCAGGTCGTCGGCGGCGATCTGGGTGCCCGCGGTGTTGCGCACCGTGCGCACGCCGGCGGTGACCACGTCCTCGGCGGACTCACCCCGGGCGAGGAACCCGGCGGCGAAGCCGCTTCCGGTGGTGGCGCCGGACCGCCCCGAGACGTCAAGATCGGCCTGCGCGGTCCACTTGCGCGAAGGCGGGACGTCATGCGGACGCGGCACGGCGTCGCGCCAGAGTTCGGCGCGCTCGTCCAAGGTCACGGATTCCGGGGAGCCGGAGGCGACCGCCCTGCCCCCCGCGGCCGAGACACGGCCGCGACGCACGGAACCGCCGTCGCTCAGACGCACGTCGTCATCGACCTGGAAGGACTCGACGGACGCGAGGGCGATCCGCTGCACGGCCTCGCCGAGCAGGGGCACGGTGACTTCCAGCCTTCCGTCCACGATGCGCTCAATCCGGCCGCGCAGGAAGGTGCCGTCCTTGAGGGTGACGCTGTCGGCGAACGCCGCGAAGGGGAGCAGCAGCGTGAGGCAGGCGGGCCGCATGCCTGCAGATTGATGAATCCGCGTTAGATTGCCATAGGGACTTTCGGGGGTTATCCCCTCATGGATGAAGGTCGACGTCATGATCCTGGGCGCAGGCCCGGCCGGACTCGCCGCCGCCGCCGCGCTGGCGGAAGCCGGCCGTGACTCCCTGGTGGTCGACCCTGCGGACCGGGTCGGAGGCTCGATCCGTACGACGGCCGAGGACGGGTGGATCGTGGAGACGGGCCCGAACACGTTGCAGCTGGAACAGGCCGCCGACCACGAGCTGCTCTGCTCCTACGGACTGTCGGATGACATCCGGGAAGCGCGTACGGAGTCCGCCAAAAGGTTCATCCTTTCACGGGGCAGACTGCATGCCCTCAGACCGAGCCCCCTTTCGCTGCTGACCTCCGGGCTGCTCAGTCCGCTGGGACGGCTCCGTCTGCTCGCCGAGCCGTTCATCCCGCGCGGGGGACATGCGGGCGAGACGGTGGCGTCCTTCGCGACGCGAAGGTTCGGCCGCGAGGCCTCAGCGCGGCTGATGGATCCGGTCGTCTCAGGAGTCCACGCCGGCGACCCCGACCGGCTGGACATGGCCGCCTGCTTCCCCTCCGTCCACCGGCTTGAGGCCGAATTCGGCTCGGTCATCCTGGGACTGATCCGTCGTCAAGGGCCCGCGCGAAGAGTGGTGGGCTTCAGGCTGGGCATGCAGCAGCTCGCTGATGCGATGCGCGAACGGGCGCGCCGAGGCGCGGAGTTCCGTCTCGGCTGGCGGGCCGAACGGCTCAAAAAAGAGGGAGCCGGCTGGTCGGCCGTGATCCGGAGGAGCACCGACGGCGCCGAGGAGCCGGTGGTCTGCGCCAAGGTCGTCGTCACGACGCCCCCTTGGAAATGGAAGGACGGCCCTTTCGACGCGCCGCTGGCCGAACGTCTGTCGCCATGGTCGCGCTGCGAAGCGCCCCCGGTGACGGTGGTCGCGCGCGGCTACGACCTCGGCCGCATCCGCCACCCCTTGGACGGTTTCGGTTACCTCACGCCGGGCGAGGAAGGCAGGCGCGTGCTGGGCTGCCTCTTCCCCTCGAGCGTGATTCCCGGCCGGGCTCCGGAGGGCAAGGCGCTGCTGTGCTGCTTCCTGGGCGGGGCGCGTCAGCCCGCCGTGGCGCGGCGCGATGACGACGAGCTGCGAGGCATCGTGGACCGCGAGCTTTCCGAGACCCTCGGGGCCTCCGGCCCGCCCGAACGCGAGTGGATCCAGCGATGGGAGCAGGCCATCCCGCAATACGACCACGACCAGCGCAGGCGCGAAGCCTGCCTCGCGGCGCTGGAGCGTGAGGAGCCCGGCATCCGCTTCCACGGAGCCTTCCGCGGCGGCATCTCGCTCATGCACGCGGTCCGCGGTGGCGACGCGCTGGGACGCACGCTCGCGCGGGAAGCCTGATCAGCCCGCCACGGAGGGCTCGGGCAGCGAACGCACCACGAGCAGGGCCGGCAGCATCAGCAGGGCGCCGCCGGCGTAGACCCACAGGTGGGTGCCGGAATGGAAGTAGGCGAGCGCGGCGACCACCGGCCCGACCACGCGGGCAAGGGCGCCGGCGGAACGGAGGATGCCGAGGTTGCGCCCCTGCTCGGACTGGTCGGAATACAGCGAGACCAGCGAGGACATGCTCGGCAGGACGAGGCCGGTGGCGAAGGAGATCAGGCCGAGGCCGGCGTAGAACATCGGCAGGGAACCGTCCCCGGGAACGGCCTCGACATGAGGAATCGTGGCGATGAGGGCGAAGGCCGCCGCAGCGCAGGCCATCGCGCCCATGACGACCTTGCGCTGACCGAGGCGCGCGACGAGCCGGCGCGACAGCCCCTGCGCCACGATCATCGCCGCTCCGTTGAACAGGAAGAGGACGGCGTTGTCGCGGGGGCTGTAGGCGAAAAGGGCGAAGGTGAGGAACACGATGGTGTTCTCCATTCCCGTGAACGCCACCTGGTAGATGAGGTTGGCCCAGGAGGCGCGACGCACGGACGCAGACCTGACCTTCACGAGGTCGAACACGGAAGGCCGTGACTCGGTGGCGCGACGACCGGGAGGCAGCGTCTCCGGCAGCAAGAACTGGACGAGAAGGAAGTTCAACGTGGCGAGCCCGGCGGAGATCATCGCGGGCACCGAGAAGGGGTTGAGTCCGAACGGACCGTCCGGAGCGCCGTGGGGCAGCTGGACGTGCCAGCCCATGGCGCCGATCACGGGACCGAAGACGAAGCCCAGCCCGATGGCCACGCCGACCACGGCCATCCCCTTGGTGCGGTCCTTCTCCTCCGTGACGTCGGCGGCGGCGGCGCTCGCGACGGCGATGTTGCCCGCCAGGATGCCGCAGATGACTCGGGTCATCACGACGACCCAGAACTGGGCGGCGAAGATCCACAGCGCGTAGGCGAGGGCGCCTCCGGCCAAGGTGAAGGTCAGGACCTTGCGACGCCCGATGCGGTCGGAAAGGGACCCCCAGATCGGGGAGAAGACGAATTGTAACAGAGAATAGAGCGCGCTCAGCAGGCCGCCAAAGAGCACGGTCTTCTTGAAGACGGTGTCCCCTCCCATCGCCTCTGCCACCGAGCACATCCACCCGATGAGAGTCCCGGAACTGCCCTCAGCGGTGACATAATGTTCAAGCAGATGGGGAAACAGGGGGATGAGGACGCTGAACCCCACGATGTCCATGAACACGGTCAGGAAGATGAGGCCGAGGGTGCGGCGCGGGGACGCGGACATGGGGCTGACGATGGACTGACAGGGCCTGCCTGCAAACAAAACAGCGGCTTGCCCACGGAGGACGACGGGGGAGAATGAAGGCATGTCCCTCTTCCGGCTGATGATGGTGCTGACCGCCGGTCCCCTGCTGGCCGCGCCGACGGACCCCAAGGCGCTCCTCATCGAACAACGGCTGGCCGGTTTCTCCGACGGAGAGTACGCGCCGGCCGTGGAACGCTCCCTCGACGAGTTCGAGCGGCGCACGGGACGGCGGCTCACGCCCGCCACGGCCGCCCGGTGCGGACTCAAGGTGAGCTCCGAGTCCGGCGTGGGCCTGTCCACCCCGAAGCCGCTGGTCCGGGCGGTCTCCGCCGCGCTCGTGCGCAGGGGCTTCAAACGGGAAGGGCTCATCATCTGCGACACCCGCGACCTGGCGCTCCGCGAAGCGGGCTTCCTCCCCGCGGTGGCCGACGGAGCCCAGGACTTCGAAGGCTCGCCCGTCGTCGCATGGGAGAAGCTCGCGCCCGCATGGGCCGCGGAAGAAAGGCTGCGCTACGAGAACCAGGTGCTGCCCCGGCCGGGCTCTCCGCCCGTGGCCTGGGGCGACGCGCGCGTGAGCGTTCTGCCCAAGACGCTCTTCGACGAGGTGGACTTCTGGGTGAACCTGCCGGTGCTGAGCGACGGCAAGGCCCTGGGCGTGCATGGCGCGATCGCCGCCGCCTCGCTCGGGAACATGGCCAACGCGGAGCGCTTCATGGAGAACCCCTTCAACGCCTCCAAGGTGGCGGTGGAAGTCTGCGCGATCCCGGGCCTGGCCAAGGGCCATGCGCTCACGATCCTCTCGCTCGAACGCTACCAGGTGCTGGGCGGGCCGACGTTCGACGCCGGCTGGGTGCGATCGGAAAAGACCCTGCTGGCCAGCGCCAATCCGGTCATCATCGACTTCATCGGACTGCAGAAGATCAACGCAGGCCGTCGCGCCGGAAACGTCGACCCGATCCACCCCGAACCGCCGGTCTTCGCCGCGGCCAATTCAGGGGAGATCCGGCTGGGGAGCTGCAAGCCGGCCGACATCACCCTGGTCCGCCTGCCCGCCCCCTGAGGCGGCCAGCCGGCGCAGGTTTTCGGCGCCGGCCCGGAACGCGGCCAGCTGGAAGCGCCGGTAGACCGGCAGGCCGCACCAGACGAACCACCGGCTGGGGCGCACGTGACAGGAGACGGTGAGGACCATTGCTTCGCCTTCGCGCTTCACTTCCGCACGCCAGGACCCGCGGCCGTAATGACGTCGTGTGGTGACGTACCCCAGGGCCACGCGTTCCTCGCAGGTTTCAGCTGCGTCAACCTCGACGACGGCGGGCAACATCAGGGGTGCCAGGCCGGGCAGATTCGGGACGAACAGGCCGAGACCCAGGCGGTCACCGACGCGCACCGCACGGCCTGCGTCTTCGAACTGGGTCCGTCGCACCATCACATGTTCCGGATAGAAACGGTAACCGAGCAAGGCCGCCTTCACCCGCGCGAAGGCCTCCGGGGACCAAGGGCCGACCACGACGCGGTGCGTGTCGACGAAGACCGCGGTCCCGCGGTCACCGGCCTCTGCGGGCGTGGCGAGGTCAGGTGCCGGCGCGGCGACGTCGTCGAACGCCGGCGCCTGGACCGCTAGCAGCAGCGACCCGAGCAGATTGAGCGATCCGTGCACCGAAGCCATCTGCGGAATGGTAAGATAGTCCCAGCCGAAGGCGTGCGCCGCGGTGTAACCGACGCCGAGCAGGAAGCCCGGGACGAGACAGACATAGGGCCATGGCCCGCGCCTGATGGGCATGAACGCGGCCCAGAGCAGGAAGCCGGCGGCGAACAGGACGGCGCAGACGACTTCGACGGCTGACGGCCGGAGCGGATCGGCGCGCAGGGCGAAGCATAGCGCGGTGGCCGGAGCCCCCGCCACATATAGCCACAGGCCGAGGTCACGCCAGCGGCAACGGGCGAGCGGGCGTTCGTAGGCCGCCATCGCCAGAGGCAGCACGCCGAAGGTGATCGCGAAGTGCACGGTGGTCAGCGTCGCCAGCGGATCGGGGAAGCCCGCGAAGGTGCGGTCAAAGCGCGACCAGACCCATGCGGCTGCTGCGACGAGCGGACCCGTGGCGGACAAGATTTCCATGTAGCGACGCGGAGCGGGCGCCAGATCGTCGGCTAGAAAGCGGCGCAATCCATGCGCCCAGAGCCAGAGGGCGAAGAGGAACGCCGGTGCGGCCGCCAAGGCCATGACGGGGCCAGGCTCACCGTGGGCGACGAAAGCCAGGACCCAGACCCACAGCCCGGTAATGGTGAGCCGATCGAGCCATCGCGGGAAACCCCGGTCCAGGCGCTGCGCCCACACCAGCGCCGCCCAGAAGCAGAACGCCGCGATGACGGTGAACCAATCAACGGCCGCGAGTTGGCCCATGCCGTCACCATGGCGACATGAAAGAAGCGGTCAAGGGAGGTCCCTTGCCGCCTCATCCTTCAGCAGGGCCGTATCAGAGCTTGATGCCGAGGGCTTCGGAGGCGGTGGCCCGCTCCTCGAGCAGTTCCTTCTCGGTGATCGCGATCTTCTCCTTGGAGAAGGCGTCGAGCGGAAGGCCTTGCACGATCTCCCAGGAGCCGTCGGCCTTGGTGCGCAGGGGGTAGCCGAAGACGATGCCAGGGGTGATGCCGTAATCGCCCTTGGAAAGCACGGCCACGGAATGCCAGTCCCCGGCGGGGGTCGGGAAATGCAGGCTGCGCAGGGTGTCGAGCGCGGCGTTGGCGGCCGAGGCGGCGGACGAGGCGCCGCGGGCCTTGATGACGGCCGCGCCGCGCTTCTGGACGTCGGACACGAAGGTCTCCTTGAGCCAGGCATGGTCGGTGATGACCTGGGTCGCCGGCTTGC
>CAZRPB010000075.1:0-9501 GCA_964601955.1 uncultured Klebsiella sp.
CCTGGAGACCCAGGTCCCGGATCATCCCGAAGGCCTGGGGGCTCGTCACCTCGTGGATGAGGTGCGGGCCGATGAAGAGCTGGGTCTGCCCGTTCGGCAGCTTGCGCACGGCGTGGGCATCCCAGACTTTTTGGAACAGTGTCTTGGCCATCTTCGGTGAAGTCGAATGGCCAACCTAGGAGGGGGCAAAGGGGGGTCAATCCCGCAGGCGGGCTCCGGCGGCGGGCCGGAACCCGCCGTTGACCCACGCCCCCGACCCTGACAAATGTCCGGGCTGCGCATGGACCGGACCCTGACCCTCAGCTTCTCCTGCCCCGACGCCAGCGGCATCGTGGCCGCGGTCTCGTCCTTCATCGCCGGCCACCAAGGGTGGATCACCGAGGCCAGCCAGCACACCGAGCATGAGCTTTCCCGCTTCTTCATGCGGGTCGAGATCCGGGCGGACTCCCTCGACTTCCCCGCCGAGGAGTTCTCAGGCCGCTTCCGGGAGATCGCTGAAAGGTTCCAGCTGGAATGGCGCCTGTCCGACTCCTCCAGGCCCAAGCGGGTGGTGATCCTCTGCTCCAAGCAGGAGCACTGCCTCTACGACCTGCTGTCACGCCAGGTGGCCCAGGACTTCCGCTTCACGGTGCCCTGCGTCATCTCCAACCACGAGACGCACCGCAAGGTGGTCGAGGCCCACGGGATCCCCTTCCATCACTTCCCGGTCGACCCCGCGGACAAGGGCCGCGCCTACCGCCGCATCGAGGCCCTCTGCCATGAGGCGAAGGCCGACCTCGTGGTGCTGGCCCGCTACATGCAGGTGCTCGACGAGGAGGCCTGCCGCAATCTCGCGGGCAAGGTCATCAACATCCACCACTCGTTCCTGCCGTCCTTCGCCGGCGCCAAGCCCTACCATCAGGCTCACCGCCGGGGCGTGAAGCTCATCGGAGCCACCTGCCACTTCGTCACGCCCGACCTGGACGAAGGTCCGATCATCGAGCAGGACGTCATCCGCGTGGACCACTCCGACACGCCCGAGGACATGGTCCAGCTCGGCAAGGACATCGAGAAGGTCGTTCTGGCCAGGGGGCTTCGCGCCACGGTCGAGGACCGCGTGCTGCTCGCCGGCAACAAGACGGTGGTGCTGCGCTGATCCTATTGGATGACATGCGGGCGTTTGCGCGCCCGTTTAGGACGGAATGAAGGCGTAATAGCTCGCACACCGAGAATCTCATCAGGTTTAGGGTTGGTCGGCGTCAAAGGGTCGGCTCAATGAAGGCATGCGCCTACCCATCGCACTGGCAGTCCTTTCGCTCTCCTGCTCCGCCGCCCCGGAGGACATCCGGCCCGAGGAAAAGAAGCAGTTCACGCAACCCGCCGAAGCCGAGCGGGCCGCGCTGCACCGATCGATCAAGGACTACATGGCCCTCGATCCGGCCAAGGTGACCGCGCATCCCGCAGCGGCGGATTTCCCCGGCGCGGTCAGCTCCAAGGATCGCGTGACGCGCACGGTGAGCTACGATCCGAATCTGCTGCACCGCTGGGACGTCAAGGCGGGCAACGCGCCGAACCTGGCGACGGGACCCGATGCCTGGCAGGAAACCGGGCTCTACGCCGCACCCGGAGAAACCGTGGTCGTCGAAGCCCCCGCCCTGCCCTCCGGACGCAAGGTGTCCGTGATCATCGGCTGCCATCGCGACAGCCTGCTTCGGCTCGACAAATGGAAGCGCTTCCCGGTCATCACGCGCGCCTTCGAGCTCAAGGCAGGACGCAATCCGATCGCGAACGCCTTCGGAGGCCAGCTCTTCATCCAGGTCCGTGACGGCGAGACCGGCAAACCCGGCACGTCCTCCGCCCAGCTGAAGTTCTCCAACGCCGTCGAGATGCCCACCTACGTACTGGGACGGGACACGCCCCAGTCGTGGGCCAAGTCGCGGACCGCGCCGGCGCCCTGGGGCACGCTCGTGGGCCGAGGCGCCATCCTCCACGTCCGCACGCAGGACCTCGTGAAGATCGACGACCCGCAGCCCCTGCTCGAATGGTGGGACAAGTGCATCGGCCTCGAAGGCGACCTGATCGGCCTCCGCCGGCTGGCCCCGGAACGCGTGGTGCCCGACCGGCAGATCTCCGCCGGCTACATGCACTCGGGCTACCCCTTCATGTGCTGGATCAATCCGTCGGCCAAGGACATGGTCGACCTGACCAAGCTCACCAAGGAGGGCGACTGGGGCTTCTTCCATGAACTGGGACACAACCATCAGCGACGCGACTGGACTTTCGACGGACAGGTCGAGGTCACGTGCAACTTCTTCTCGCTCTATCTGATGGAGAACCTCGTGGGGAAGCCCATGGGCCAGGGACACCCTTCGATGAAGGACATCGACGCCCTGCTCACCAAGCGCTTCGGTGAGCCGGAGAACAAGGGGCCGTTCGAACAGCTGGCGACCTTCGTCCTGCTGATCCGGGCCCACGGCTGGGGTCCGCTGCGCTCCACGCTCCGCTCCTACGCCGACCGACCGGGTCCCCGGCTGAAGGACGAGCAGCAGAGCTCCTTCGTGGAACGCTACGGCGAGTTCGCCAAGGCGGACGTATCGGACTACTTCGTGAAGATGGGCTACCACGTGAGCCCGGGCACCCGGACGAAGCTGAAGGGTTTTCCGAAATTCCAGCCCGCCCTCCCCCCTGCGCAGGGCAAGTGATTGTCGGGCAAAGGGTCGGAACGGGGGGCGTTAGCGCTCGCCCTTGCGTAAGACATTCTTCTAATGATGCTTACGAACCGACCCGCCACGTCAGACCATGTCCCTCATCTCCCGACTTTCCGCCAGGCTCCAGAACCACCCCAAGCGCGTGATCTTTCCCGAGGGGGCCGACCCGCGTGTGATCCAGGCCGCCCGCCAGTTCGCCACGAAGAAGCTGGGCGTGCCGGTCCTGCTCGGCGACCGCCAGCGCATCAAGCTCAACGCCGCCCGGCTCAACGTCCGTCTCGATGACATCCGCATCCTCGAGCCGGAACGCAGCGACGAGCTCAAGTCCTTCGCCGAGAAGCTTGAATCCATCCAGAAATACGGTGACACGAACCTGAAGGGAGATCCGCGTGAACTCGCCCTCAACCCCAGCTACTTCGCCTGCCTGATGGTCGCCACCGGAGCCGCGGACGCGCTGATCTCCGGCGCCACGACGCACGCGGCTTCGGGCCTGCGAGCCGTGCTGCAGACGATGCCCCGCCAGACCGGCGTCGACACGGTCTCATCGATGCAGATCCTTGAGTCGGAGGAGGGACGATTCGGCCACGAAGGCGTGCTCTTCCTCGCCGACTGCGGCGTCATCCCCGAGCCGACCGCGACGCAGCTGGCCGACATCGCGGTCACCACGGCCGGCCTCGCGGGACACCTCACCAACTCGCACCCGAAGGTGGCGCTGCTCGCGTTCACGACGCATGCGTCCAACCCCCGGCTGGAGTCGGTCAAACGCATGCAGGCGGCCACGGAGCTCGCGCGCCGCAAGGCCCGCGAACTTTCGATCGCATGCGACATCGACGGCGAGATGCAGGCCGACGCCGCCATCAACCCCTTCGCGGCCCAGTCCAAGGAGGTGCAGGGCGCGGTCGCGGGCCGGGCCAGCGTCCTGGTCTTCCCCGACCTCAACTCGGGCAACATCGCCTCGAAGCTCGCCCAGCACATCGCCGACATCCCGGCCTACGGCCAGATCCTCACCGGCCTCGAAAGGCCCGCCGCGGAAATCTCGCGCGGAGCCAGCGCCCATGACATCTTCGGCACGGCGGTCATCGTGGCGGCCCAGGCCGTGGACAAGGCCTACCTCTATCCGACGGCCGCCGGACCCGGAAAGGCCTGACCATGGCCCCCAAGCGTCGTTTCGCCGAGAACGTGCCTGGGCTGCTCACGCGCCCAATGAACCGCGACACGCGACGCATCTTCGTCGCCGCCACGCGCATGAACGACGGCAAGACGACCGCGTGCCTCGGCCTTACGGCAGCGCTGCGCTCCATGGGCCTGCACGTGGGCTACATCAAGCCGATCGCCCAGCGTGTCGTGCAGTCGGGCGACGACCAGGTCGACGAGGACACGCTGCTCATCAACGGGCTCTTCGACCTCGACGTGCCGATCGCGGCGATGTCACCGGTGGCGATCGGACCTGACTTCACGAAGCAGTATCTGGAGAATCCCAAGGAGATCGGCCCCCAGATCACCGACCGGATCTGCCGCGCCTTCGACCGCACGGCCTACGGCAAGGACGTGGTGGTGGTCGAAGGCTCCGGCCACGCCGGCGTGGGCTCGGTCTTCGGCGCGTCCAACGCGGACAACGCCAGGGTGCTCGGCTCCAAGGCGCTGCTGGTCGCCGCGGGCGGCATCGGCAAGCCGGTCGACGAGATCGCGCTCAACAAGGCGCTCTTCGACCAGGCCGGGGTGCAGGTGGTCGGAGCGATCATCAACAAGGTGATGCCCGACAAGCTGGAGTTCATCCGGGACTTCGCAGGACGCGGCCTGCGCCAGCTCGGCGTGCCTTTGCTGGGCGTAGTGCCCCTCCAGGAGACGCTCGCCTACCCCAACCTGGACCAGGTCACGGAAGAGACGCGCGCCCGCTGGATCCACCGTCCGCCGGGTCTCCGCCGCATCCGGCGGGTGATCATCGGGGCGATGTCCGCACGTCGTGCGGCTGAATACCTCAAGACGACGGGCACGCTGGTGATCGTGCCCGGTGACCGCGAAGACCTGCTGGAGGCGCTCGTCGCGGGCGCCGGCACGGGCAACCTGGCCGGCGTCATCTTCTCCAATGGGCTGCTGCCGGGCGAGGATACGCTGAAGAAGCTGAAGGAAGCCGGCCTGGCCCTGGCGTCGGCCGAGACGGAATCGTTCGCGGTCACGGCCCGCATCAACAACATGACGGTGAAGACGATGAGCCAGGATGCGGACAAGATCCCCATCATCGAGAAGATGATCCGGGAGTCCGTCGACATCCCCTCGCTGCTCAGGTCGCTCTAAAGGGGACGCAGCACCTCGGCCAGCCGGGTGAAATGCTCCGGGCCGAAACCGGACGCCTGCTTGAGCATGCGGTCGCGGGCCAGCGGATTCCTCTCCGCGGAGGCTGCCCGACGGTCTTCAGGACCGATCACGCCTCGCAGCCAGGGCCAGACGGCGCCGACGGGCACGGGATGGTCGCTGCCGTGCAGGAAGCGGTCGTGATGCCGGCATGCGAGGATGTCGCGCAGGATCGCGCTGCGCACGGGACTGTTCAGGGCGCTCGTGTCGGCGTAGAGCCGCGGAAACTCATCCATCAGCGCGAGGAGCTCATGGAAATGGCCGCGGCTCCAGGGAATGCTGGAACTGGCGCCATGGGCCGCGATGACCTTCATGCCGAGCTCGAGGGGGCGACGCAGGACCCGCGGATCCTCGAAGGCGCGGTTGAAGACGGGCACGGTGAGCTCACCGCCGGTGTGCGAGAGGAGCGGAAGTCCCGAGGCGGCCATCTTCTCCCAGAAAGGCCGGTACTGCGGCAAGGAGCAGTCCACGTTCTGACAGTTGGGCAGCAGCTTCAGGGCCCGCGCCCCGAGGGCGAGGCATCGCTCGAGCTCTTCCATCGCACCGGGGCGCCCGGGATGGATGGAGACGGCGGGCAGGAACGTCGGTTGCCGGCTGCATACGGCGAAGAGATGGTCGTTGGGGACGTGGAAGGAGCCGAAGTCGGCCTTCCGTCCGTCTTCATGGTAGACCTCGTCCTGCGCCAGCAGCAACGCGCGGTCCAGTCCGCTGCCGGCCAGCATGGCCGCGATCGAACGCTCATAGGCTTCATCGAAACCAGGGTCGGAGGCGGAGGCCCCGATGCCCGCCTCACTGACCATGGCCCTGGCCAGCAGGCGATGCCAGAGGCCGTCGAGCCTCAGCCAGCAGCCGCTGCCCGACCCGCCGTTGCCGACGAGGTGCACATGGCAGTCATGGGTGAGGGCGGCCAATCAGCGCGCGTCCTTGTCGGACAATCGGCCGTAGATCCAAGCCACGGCGAAGAAGGCAGCCGCCAGGGCGGCGCAGGCGAGGATGCGGCCGAGCAGGTCGGTCACGTCATGGGTCACGATGCGCAGGGTCACGAGGGCGAGGCCGACGAGACCGACCATCCGGAAAGCACGGGTGGCCATGAAATGGCCGACGGTGAAGGTGAGCATGGCGGCCGCGGCCCAGCCGAGCGAGCCGCCGACCCCGGGAAGGCCCCTCAGGAGCACGAAGGCGCCGACAAGCCAGGTCGAGGCGAGGAAAGAACGCTGCACGACACCCCACTGTCCGGAATCCCGGGTGGAGGCGGCCAGCGCATGGAGATGGGCCCCGAGTCCGACGATCAGGACGCAGGCGGGAACGATGAATCCACCGTCCCGTGCGTAATTCCAGCCGTCAGATCCGATCAGCGCAAGCACCTGGACGAACAC
This sequence comes from uncultured Klebsiella sp., assembly GCA_964601955.1. GTDB lineage: Bacteria > Verrucomicrobiota > Verrucomicrobiia > Opitutales > UBA953 > UBA953. Next base: position 6,416 of record CAZRPB010000075.1, read on the forward strand.
GCCCAGCGCCGCGCCCCAGGAGAGCAATGAGAGTTCGCCTCCGACCAAGTCGGATCCGCCGATCTTTCGCACGCTGCGGCGGATCAGGAAGTCGGCCGCGGCCAGGACGATGCCAGCGCATGACCATGCGACCGCCAGCCGCCAGCTCGGTGCGATGGCCGCACTTGCGGTGAGGTGGAAGGCGCAGAGGAAGGCCAGATAGCCGACGAAGAAGGCGAGCAGATGTCGCACGGCGACGTGATGGGCGCGCAATGCGCCCACCAGCAGGGCCTGCAGGCCGAGGGCAGAAAGGAGTCCGGACCAGAGCGCCGGCACGGAATGTGACACGCTCTGCGCGAGCTCCCCCCAGAAGGAGAGCACGACCAGACTCCAGAGGAAGGACGGGATGACGGAGAACCTGAGCGCGACGGAAGGCAGAATCATGCCGACGCCCAGCGCAATGATCCAAGGCACGACGGTGAGGGACCCGGGGAGGCGATGCTGGCAGGCGAGCAGGACGAGCGCCATCGACAGGCCGCCCGCCACGCAGTAGGGCCACTTCACGCCCTCGCCACGGTCACGTGCCGCCAGCAGCAGGGAGAAGAGCAGCGCTGCGAGATAAAAATGCCCTTTCTCGGCCTGAAGGGAACTGGCCTGGTCGAAGTTGATCGCAGCCAATGCCACGAACGCCTCCGTCGCGATCCTCAGGATGGTCGAGCCGGTGCGGCGATGGGCCAGGAAGGCCAGCCCTCCGGCCAGCAGCCACACCAGCCAGTCAAGTCGTTGCTCGACACCCAGGGCGAGACCGACGGCGGCCAGGCCCAGGGCGGCCGAAAGCAGCACGGAGGCGGCCACCAGGAAGGCCGTGCGCTCGATGAACCAAAGGATGAGCGCGACGACGGCGCACGCGATGACCACCTGCTGGCGATGAGGTGAACCCATGGCATGATTGGCCGTCGCCAGGACGGGAAGCAGGAATGAGCCAAGGGAGAAGACGAGTCTCTCGCTCTCCGAGGCGAAGAGACCGCGGGGACGCACGAGACGCTCGGCGGTCCAGCACACGACGAAGGAGCCGGCCGCACCGATGACGACCCCGGACAGGTCGAGTCCGCCGCGGAACAGCGAGAGCTGGGATCCGACGAGACCGATGATGCCGGCGGAGGTCCATCCGCCGCGCACCATCAGGACGGCGCCCAGGATGGCGACACAGACCACGGCGAAGCCCGTGACCTCAGGCGAGGGCGAGGCGGACTTGACGGAAAGCAGGAGGACGGCCGCGGAGAAGCCGGTGGCGAGCTGCCCGAGCAGGCGGTCGGCCTTGGCCAGGGCCAGGGCGGCGATGGCGGCGGCGGTGAGCAGCTGGACGAAGACTCCGAGCTGAGGGGAGTCGACGACGCGCATCCGATCCAGACCCTGCGAAGCCCAGGCAGCGAACTGCAGCACCGAGGCCCCGACGGCGGTGATGACACGCCCTAGGTCGGGCCTCCTGCGGGCGACATTGAGTCCGCCCACCAGCACCGCGGCCCCGATCAGCACGACCTCGGCGAGACGGAGCCAGGCCGGGAGCTCGGAATTGAGGTTGAGCCAGACGCCCAGGAAGACGACGGCGGCGACTCCGACGAGTCCGCCGACCCGAGCCGCCCACCAGGCGCCGAGGGCGCTCTCTCCGGACATGCCCTCGGGCGGCAGCAGGCCGATCTCACGCAGTCGGGCGGCCAAGGGCGAGGGAACCGCGCCGCCTGACGGCATCACGGGCCTCTGCGGCAGGGACGTGGGCAGCGGCGGAGGCACTGAAGCGGAGGCTTGCGGGACGGGCGACGGCACGGAGACGGGGGCCTGCACGGACGGAATCGAAGCAGGCTTCTGCGAAGAACCTGACTTCAGTCGCTCCACTTCCTTGTCCAGCCGACTGACCTTCGCCAGCAGCACAGCAAGAAGGACAGGGACGGCGAGAACGGCCAACCCTGCGATCAGGACAAGCAGTTCCAGCGATTCTGAGCGGGACATGCGGCAGGTTAAGCCCGCACACCTGCCCGTATCAACCAGCGATTGCCGATCAGACCATCCTGACGCCGCCCAGCCACACTTCTTTGACCGCAGGAATCGCCCGCGAACCGTCCCATCCGAAGAGGAGGACGTCCGCACGGGAGCCGGGCTTCAAGGCGCCCCTGCCCTTCACCCACCTGCCGGGATTGACGGTCGAGAGGGACAGCGCTTCGGAGAGTCCGAGCGAAGCCTGATGGACGAGCACGGGGATGGAAGCGATCAGCGGCAGGGCCGCGCCGGCGAGATAATTGCCGGTGCCGTCGTCGAGCGCGAGGTATCCGTCCTCACGGAGGATGACCTTGCCGCCGACGGAGGTGGCGTAACGTCCAGCGGGCATGCCGCCGAGCGCAACGGTGTCCGAGACGACGAGCGACCGGGAAAGGCCTTTCGCGCGCAGCATCGTCTTGAGGGCCGAGGGGACGAGGTGATGCCCGTCGGCGATGAACATGGCGGTGAGCGCGTCTTCCGCCAGCTGCGGCCAGAGGACGTTGCGCCGACGGTCGAGCGTCGCGCTGCAGCCGTTGCCGAGGTGGGTCGAGAGGCGGGCACCGGCGGCCACGACGGCCGCGATGCGGGCCTCGTCAGCGGAGGTGTGCCCGACGGAGACATTCACCCCTCTGGCGACGAGATGACGCACGTAATCGGGCGCCTCAGCCCAGTGGGGAGAAAGGGTCACCAACGTGATCAGGCCTCCGGCGGCCTCCTGCCAGCGATCGAACTCCTCCCGGGAAGGGGCGCGGACATGGGCGGCCGGATGAGCGCCGCGCGGCCCGTCCTCGGGCGCGATGTGCGGACCCTCGACATGGATGCCGACGATCATCTGCGCGGCGACGGGGTCGGACTGCACGGCCTGGCTGACGGCCTTGAGCGAAGCCAGGATGGCACCCTCGGCTTGGGTGATGACGGTCGGAAGAAAGGCGGTGACCCCCACCTTGAGCATCTCCTGACAGAGACGGGAGATCTCCGACGCTGAGGGCGACGACGCGTTCACGTCGCGGCCCATGTATCCGTTCACCTGAAGGTCGACCAGGCCCGGGGAGACCCACGACTTCACGTCGTGG
>CAZRPB010000076.1:0-7027 GCA_964601955.1 uncultured Klebsiella sp.
GGTCCCGGGCTTCTTCCCCGCCGAGCAGAACCGCAAGGTGCTCACCCCGGAGCGCGTGGCGACGATCCTCGGCAAGACCCCGATGAACCGGTTCGGCGAGGCCCGGGAGCTCATCGGCGCGTCGCTGCTGCTGGCCTCCGACGCCGGCAGCTTCATCACCGGCGCCGAGCTCGTCGTCGACGGCGGCTTCGCGGCCATGTCCATCTGAGGAACCGGCCATGGCCTTCATGGACGACCACTTCATCCTGTCCAACGCGACCGCGCAGGGCTTGTACCACGGCACGGCCAAGGACCAGCCGATCGTCGACTACCACTGCCACCTCAGCCCCAAGGACATCGCCGAGGACCGCCGCTTCGAGGACCTGACCGCCATCTGGCTCGCCGGCGACCACTACAAGTGGCGTGCGATGCGGGCCAACGGCGTGCCGGAGGACATGATCACGGGCGACAAGTCGACGTCCCGCGAGAAATTCCAGGCCTGGGCCGAGACGGTGCCCAACACCCTGCGCAACCCCCTCTTCCACTGGACGCATCTCGAACTGCGCAGGCACTTCGGCATCCAGGACGTGCTCGAAGGCGCCACGGCCCAGAAGGTCTGGGATGAGGCCAACCGGCAGCTCAAGCACGGCGACCTCACCGCGCGCGGCATCCTCAGGATGATGAAGGTCCGCGTGGTCGGCACGACCGACGATCCGGCTGACTCCCTCGACCTGCATCACGCCATCGCGAAGTCGGGCTTCGCCACCAAAGTCGTGCCGACCTACCGCCCCGACGCCTGCCTCAAGGTCCGTCAGCCCGAGCGCGTCCAGGCCTGGGCCAGGCGCCTCGCCGAGGCGACGGGCAAGGGCGCTGACACCTTCGCCGGGCTGATCGACGGGCTCAACCGCCGCCATGACGACTTCGCCGCGGCCGGCTGCCGCGCCACCGACCACGGCCTGGACTCCCTGCCGGACGCGACCTGCACAGAGGCCGAAGCCAAGGCCATCTGGGAGAGCGCCATGGCCGGCAAGGCCGCCACGGCTGAGGAGGCCGAGAAGTTCACGGCCTTCATCATGCTGCACGTCGGACGCCTCAACCACGCCAAGGGCTGGGCCACCCAGCTCCACCTCGGCGCCGTGCGCGATCCGAACCTCGGCCTGCTCAAGCGACTCGGCTCCGACGCCGGATGCGACACGATCGGGGACTTCCGTCAGGGTCCCGGCCTCGTGCGCTGGTTCGGCGCGCTCTCCGGCGAGAACGCCCTGGGCAAGGTCATCCTCTACAACCTGAACCCCGCCGACACCGCCCTCTTCGCCTGCATGCCCGGCTCCTTCCAGGACGGCACGGTTCCGGGCAAGATCCAGTATGGCTCAGGCTGGTGGTTCCTCGACCAGGAACGCGGCATGCGCGACCAGATGAACATGCTGTCCGACCTCGGTCTGCTTTCCCGCTTCATCGGGATGATCACCGACTCGCGCTCCTTCCTGTCCTATCCTCGTCACGAATACTTCCGGCGCATCCTGTGCGACCTCGTGGGGCAGGACGTCGAATCGGGGCGCATCCCCGACCGGAAGGACTGGAACGAGCGCCTGATCGCCGACGTCTGCTACGGCAACGCCAGCCGCTACTTCGGCTTCGGCGGCTGAAGGCAAGGGACTGAGCGCCATGTCATTCGCGGTCATCGCCCTGGCGCTGCTGACCACGGCGCTGGCACGTTACCTGATCGCGTCCCGCGGCGGGGACTTCGGACATCAGGGCAGGCCGCGGAATCCGGGGGAGTCCGTTCTCGTCTGGGGCTCAGCGGCCATGTGCCTGGTCATCTCGGCGGAGCACTTCCTCGACCTCGGGCCCTGGCTCACTGAGCCGCATGCCCCTTGGACGGCCGTCCCGGCCCTGCTCTGGACCCTCGGCATGCTGGTGGCCGGCGAACATCCCTTGGACCGCACCGCGACCGGAGCCGGGCTGTCGACCGCCCTGCCCCACGTCTACCAAGGCGTCCTGGAAGGCGTGCAGATGCCCGCGACCTATCTCGCAGGCGGCCTGATTCTCTTCACGATGGCCTGGTGCTGGCGCCGCAAGGACGGGGCCGAAGCCTGAATGGTCAGCGGGCGGACTGCAGGCTGCGCCAAGTGAGCGGGAGACGCTCGCGCACGAGCGTGGCGGCGGAACCAGGGAGCATCTCGGGCCGCAGCGGAACCACCACGGTATCCGAGCGCGTGACATCGCCGGCCGGGCGGCCGTACTTGTAGCCGCGGTCGAGTCCGCCGTCCGGTCCGAGCCTGTCTTTCCCCACCGCGGGCACTGAGATGAAGAATCGGTCACCCTGTCCGGCCGAACGGGCGAAACGACCGGCCGACCTGAGCGCACGCCACAGCTCTTCGGCCGTCCAGGCGGCGGGGTCGACCTGGAGCAGACGCGGCACGACGAGTCGCTCGTAGGGCCTTGAGCCGTCCGAAGCACGGTGATCGCGCCAGTGGGCGAAGGCCGCATGGATTTCTTCAGCCACCAGAGGGTAGTGCGTGCAGCCGAGCACGACTGTGTCGAAGGGCCGGTCCGGGGCGGAGGCGGCCGCAGCTTCAAGGAACTCGCCGACGTCGGCCCGGATGATGTCCCTCACCGAGGCCTTCACCGAGGAATCGCCTTCGATGGCGGCGGCCAGCGTGGCGGACCCCAGCTGACGCACGGGACGATCGGTCACCTTGGAGATCGCGCGAGGGTAGGCTTCGGAGGCGCACGTGCCCATCGTGGCCATCACGGCCACGCCCCCTTGTGCGCCCTTGGCCGTCTCCTTGAGTCCCTTGGCGCCGGCCTCCACCACGCCGACCAGGATGACCGGAAGCCCCCATGCCTTGAAGGCGGCGCGCAGGTCCTCGAGCCCGTAGGCCGTGGCCGTGTTGCAGGCGATCACGACCGCCTTCACCGGCGGCTTCTCCCCGTGGAAGTGACGCCGGCCGAGGAGGAAGAGCGCGTCGCGCAGGATCAGCTCGCGCAGGAAGTCCGTCCGACCTGCGGCGGCGTAATTCCCATAGGGCATGTTGGCCTGGTCGCCGAGGTAGATGAATCTCTCGCCTTGGAAATCAGGGATGCCGTCCGGGCCTTCGGCGCCCGTGCGGTTGTCATGACGGTCGTGAGACTTGAGCGCCTCGAGCACCGTGAGCCCTCCGACGCCCGAATCGAAGACACCGATCGGCAGGTCGCTGAGGTCACCCCGATAATCCGAGGCACGGAAGCTCGCGGGGGCGTCCCCTTCCGGATGCGCGCGCGCGTGATTCACCACGCGGTCGAGCAGCTCGTCAGCCGGCGCGCCCAAGGCGGCCAGACAGGCCAGGAGGCAGGCAAGCGGCGTCCTCATCTCAGGTGCGATCGGACCGGTAGATGCGCTGCACCCTCTGCGTCAGCGTACAGAGGGCCTCCCAGGGGATGCAGTCCGACCACGCGCAGAATTCGGCCACCGTGATGCGGTCGGCCCCTTGGGCTCCGAGCATCGTGGCCACGTCGCCGACCGCGGCTTCGGGGACGTCGGTCACGTCGACCACCGTCTGGTCCATCGTCACGCGCCCAAGGACCGGGCAGCGGCGTCCCCGGATGAGGAAACGTCCGCGGTTGCTGGCGGCGGTGGGCACCCCGTCACCGTAGCCGACCGCGACGACGGCCACGCGGGAGTCACGTTCCAGCACCTTGGTGCGTCCGTAGCTGACGGCCGTGCCGGCCGGAAGCCGTTTGACGAGCACGACGCGAGCATGGAAGGACAGCACCGGCTCCGGCCTGAGGCTCTGCAGAAACGAGCCCTCGGCCGGGGGGAGCCCGTACTGCATCAGCCCGATCCGCACGGCGTTGAACGGCGTCTCCGGGGAGAAGGTCTCCAGACCCGCGCTGTTGTCAGCGTGGATCATCAGTCGCGCGCGATCAGCCTCGGGCACCGCGGAGAGAAGGGAGAGGAAGATGCGCCGTTGCTCGGCGGTGAAGCCATGGTCCGATTCGGCCTCGGAGAAGTGCGTGTAGAAGCCGCGCCATTCCAGGTCCCGGGATTCACGGACCAGGCGGATGAGCGCGGGGGCCTCCTCATGCCAGACTCCGGCGCGGCCCATGCCCGTGTCGGCCTTGATGTGGGCCCGGGCGCGCCGACCGGCGCGGGCGGCGGCCGCGGCGAGGGAGCGGGCTTCGTCCGCCGAGTTCAGCGTAAGGTCCAGCCCAAGGTGGACCGCGCGGTCATGCTCCTCAGGCAGGGAGGGGCTGAGCACCAGGATGTCCCCGTCGTGCCCGACCTCGCGGAGACGGGCGGCCTCGGAGACGTTGGCGACCGCGAAGCAGTCGACGCCCGCCTGAAGCAGCCGCGAAGCCACCTCCGGCATCCCATGGCCGTAGGCGTCGGCCTTGACCACCGCCACGTAGCGGATGCGAGCCGGCAGCGCCTGCTTGATCCGGCCGACGTTGCGGTCGATCGCGGGCAGGTCGATTTCGGCCCAGGAGCGGGCGGCGAATCCTGAAGCGTCCCTTCTCATTTGGATCCGCGATGCCGCTCACCCGACCACACCGCGAATTCAGCGGCCGGGTTGAGCGCGTCCGGCCGGGCTTCGGCCTTGAGCAGCAGCCCCTGCGCGAAGAAAGCGGGCAGCTGCGGCCATGCGTCCGCCCCCTTGAGCGTCGCGAACGGCGCGCCTTCGGTGAGGCCCACCAGCGGCAGGCCCAGCGCGCCGACCTGCGCGGCCTCGAGCTCAACGCAATCGCCGGAAACGCCGTCCGAGGAGAACGGCATCACGTTCCAACGCTTCATCCGGGATTCCGAGACCACGGCGAAAGGCGGACTGATGCCGGCACGGGCCGTGGACAGACCGACGGCCTCGAGCGCGTTCCAGACGAAGCAGGGACGGTCGGACAGGGCCGTCCATGTCCGGACCATCATCGCGGTGAGCCGCACGCCGAGGATCGAGCCGGGTCCCGCGCACACCGCGAACGAACGGACATCGTCGACCGAGAGGCCGGCTGAAGCCAGGGCTGACTGCGCGCAGTCCGCCGCGGCTTCGAGCGGACCCTTCTCGGAGGACGCCTCGGAGCGCCACCGTCCGTCCACGGACACGCCGACCCGGACCCCTTCTCGCGCGGAGCCGTCGAGGACCAGGCAGGGGAAGGCGGGCTTCATGGATCTTCAGCCCGGAGGCCAGCCGAGCGCCCTTCCGCCGAGCAGGTGGACGTGCAGGTGGGGCACCGATTCGCCGCCGTCGGGACCGTTGTTGATCGTCAGACGGAAGCCCTTGGCGAGGTTCAGCGAAGCGGCGAGACGTCCGGCGACCAGCAGCAGGTGACCGAGCAGCTCACGATCCTCGGCCGAGGCCTCTGCCAGACGAGGCACCGCCTTGCGCGGCACGATGAGTACGTGCACCGGGGCCTGCGGAGCGATGTCATGGAAGGCCACGCAGAACTCATCCTCGTGGATGAGCTTGGCCGGAATCTCGCGGTCCGCGATCCGCTGGAAGAGCGTCTTCGGGGCTGACATGGACTGATTATAGCACGACCACCGTGACCCGGCGTCGGCCGGCCCTGCGGGCGACGAGGGCCTCGATGCAGCCGACCGCCTCCTCGTAGGCCGCGCGCTGGCGGGAGGAACGGCCCCTGGGTCCGGTCAGATACTGCTCCTGCAGCCCGACCGTCCAGAAAAGCACGTCCGGGGCGTCACCGGCGGAAGCGAGCGCCTCGCCCACCCTTTCCTCCGCCCAGAGCGGGTCAAAAGGCTCCTGCCGGTGGTCCAGCACCGCCACCGCCGGCGCGGGGGCGTCGGGAGAGAGCAGGCGGAAGATCTGGCTCACCGCCGCGGCGAGACCGCGGGCGTCGAGGCCGGGATCCGTCGTGTCATCGCTCTCGAAGACACGCAGCACCGCGTCGACGTCGTGCCGGAGCTGGTGCGGCGAGCCCACCATGGACGCGATCAGCGCGTTGAGCGTGCGCAGCCGGACCGTCCTGGGCAGCGCGGCGGTCACTTGCCCTTCCCTCCGTTGCGCAGCTGGTCGATCGCCTTGGCCAGCTCGTCGATGTCCCGGAACTCCCGGTAGACGCTGGCGAAGCGCACGTAGGCGATCTGGTCGACCGACTGGAGGCGGCCCATGATCTCCTCGCCGATGGCGCTGGAGGGGATCTCGTCCTCGAACTTGGCCTGCAGCCCCTCGACGACCTCGGAGATGAGCAGATTGATGCGCTCGACCTCGACCGGCCGCTTGTCGGTGGCCTTGCGGATGCCCGAGGCGATCTTGGCGATGTCGAAGTCCTCGCGCGTGCCGTCGCGCTTCACGACCACCAGCCCGTCACGGAGGATCTCCTCGACCGTGCTGAAGCGGTGCGCGCAGGCCAGGCACTCACGGCGGCGGCGGATGGACTGGCCGCCCTTGCCCAGACGCGTCTCCAGCACCTTGGTGTCCTCGTGTCTGCAACGCGGGCACTGCATGCTCAGAGACGCAGGAAGTTGCCCAGCAGGCGGAGGCCGTGCTCCGTCGCGAAAGATTCCGGATGGAACTGCACGCCCCAGACCGGCAGCTCGCGGTGGCGGAGCCCCATGACGAGCCCGTCCTCGGTCCATGCCGTGACCTCGAGACAGGAGGGGAACGAATCGCGCTCGACCACGAGCGAATGGTAGCGGGTCGCGTTGAAGGGGCTCGGGATGTCGCGGAAAAGGTCCGTGCCGAGGTGGAAGACCGGCGACGTCTTGCCGTGCATGAGCGAGGGCGCGCGCACGACCTTGCCGCCGTAGACCTGACCGATGGCCTGGTGACCGAGGCAGACCCCGAGCACGGGCTTCCTGCCTGCGAACGCCCGGATCATGTCGCAGGAGACGCCCGCCTCGGAGGGTGAGCAGGGGCCGGGGGAGATCATCACCCGGTCAGGGTTCAGCGCGAGGGCCTCCTCGACCGTGATCTGGTCATTGCGGAAGACCTTCTGTTCGACTCCCAGCTGGCCGAAGTACTGCACCAGATTGTAGGTGAAGGAGTCGTAGTTATCGATGACCAGCAGCACGCGGAGACCTTCCTTTCACGCTCCCGCACTGTCAAGGAACGGACGA
>CAZRPB010000076.1:7127-9396 GCA_964601955.1 uncultured Klebsiella sp.
CCGTCGGCATCGCCCTTTCCGGCCCTTGCGCCACCCCTTTCCTTGGTCGCCCCCGCCCCCGTCCCCGCCCCTCTCCCATCCCCGTGAGTTCTGCCCAAACCCCTCAAAACTATGCCTTTACAGAGAGTTTGCCCTGTGAATAACTAGGTGAAGGCATGAAACAGCGCACCCTCGGCAAAGACGCCTCGGTCAAGGGCAAGGCCCTGCACACCGGCCAGGAGGTGACCCTCACCCTGCGTCCCGGCGCCCCCGATACCGGCATCGTCTTCCGCCGCATCGACCTCATCGGCAAGCCCGAGGTGCGCCCGGTCTCGGAGATGGTCACTGAGTTGGAGAGGAAGACCACGGTGTCCTCGGAGTCGGTCAAACTGCATACCATCGAGCACGTCCTCTCGGCGCTCAGCGGCATGGGCGTGGACAACGCCGTCGTGGAGCTGGACGCCTCCGAACCGCCGATCGTGGACGGTTCGGCCCGGCCCTTCACCACGCTCGTGCATCAGAGCGGCCTGGTGAATCAGGACCGGGACCGCGAGACGTTCACCCTCACCCATCCCATCACCATCAACGAGGGCAGCCGGTCCATCATCGCCCTGCCCTTCGACGGTCTGCGCATCACCTGCACCTCGGCGGATGACCGCGGCATCCACACCCAGCACCTCACGATCGACATCGACCCCGAGACCTACGCCTCGGAGATAGCGCCCGCCCGCACCTTCACCGTCTACGAGGACATCGAGAACCTCCTCAAGAAGGGTCTCATCCAGGGCGGCTCGCTCGACTCCGCCATCCTCCTCAAGGGCGACAAGATCGTCAGCAAGGAGCCCCTGCGCTTCAGCGACGAGCTCGTCAGGCACAAGATCCTCGACATCATCGGCGACATCGTGCTCGCCGGCGTGCGCGTCAAGGCGCACATCATCGCCGTCCGTCCCGGGCACGCCCTGAACGCCCGTCTGGCGGCCGCCATACGCCAGCAATGGCAGGAGTCCAAGACCGCCGCCAAGACGAAGTCCGCCCCGAAGGCCGCCAAAGTCGAGGCCCCCATCTCCCCCCTGGGCAACGCCCTGGACATCCGGCAGATCCTGAACGCCCTGCCCCACCGCTACCCCTTCGTGATGGTCGACCGCGTGGTGGAGCTGACCGACGACTCCCTGGTGGCCATCAAGAACGTCACCATCAACGAGCCCTACTTCCAGGGCCACTTCCCGGGCCAGCCCATCATGCCCGGCGTCCTGCAGGTCGAAGCCATGGCTCAGGCCTCCGGCCTGATCATGCTGCGCCGAGCCAAGGCCGATGAGGCGCCGAAGGTCGTCTTCTTCATGAGCGCGGACAAGGTGAAGTTCCGCAAGGCCGTGGTGCCGGGAGACGTGCTGGAGATCCGGGCCAAGCTGACCAAGGTCCGCGGACGGATCGCCGCGGCCGAGTGCGAGTGCTTCGTGAACGGAGAGTCGGTCTCCTCAGCTGAGCTGCTCTTCACCATCGCCGACTCGGTCAACCAGGACTGAAGGATGGCCGCCCGCATCCACCCGACCGCGATCGTCGAGCCGGGCGCCCGGCTGGGCGCCGACGTCGAGGTGGGCGCCTACGCCTTCATCGGAGCCGACGTGACCCTGGGCGACCGCACCAAGGTCCTGCATCACGCGACCGTCGAGGGCCGCACGGAGACCGGTCCCGACTGCGAGATCCACCCCTACGCCCTCATCGGAGGCCGCACCCAGGACCTCAAGGCCCGTCCGGGACGTCCGGGCCTGCGCATCGGCGCCCGCAACGTGTTCCGTGAGTATGTGAGCGTTCACCTCGGCACCCAGGAGGGCGAATGGACCGTGCTGGGCGACGACAACGTGCTCCTGGCCTATTCGCACGTCGCCCACGACTGCGTCATCGGCAGCCATCTGGTCATGTCGAGCCACTCCGCCGTGGCCGGCCATGTGCACGTGGGCGACCACGTGAACATCGGCTGGAACGCGGGCATCCACCAGTTCTGCCGCATCGGCGACCATGCGATGGTCGCCGCTTGCTCAAAATGCGTCCAGGACGTGCCTCCCTTCGTCATCGCCGACGGCAACCCCTGCGAGACCAAGATGGTCAACGCGGTCGGCCTCAAGCGTTCCGGCTTCTCCGAGGATGAGATCGCCACGGCCAAGATGATGCACCGGATCTTCTACCGGGACGGACTCAACACCTCGCAGGCCGTGGAGAAGGCGCGCACGCTGCCGGAATCGTCCGGACGCATCGTCAAGGCCTTCCTGGATTTCGCGGCGGCCAGCAAACG
>CAZRPB010000077.1:0-9243 GCA_964601955.1 uncultured Klebsiella sp.
TGATCCGCGACTTCCGCGGCACCTCCAACCGTCTCGACGGCCGCGGCAACTACTCGCTCGGCATCGCCGACCACACCATCTTCCCCGAGACCCAGGCAGACGGATCCCAGCGGTCCAACATCGGACTCGACGTCGTCATCGTCACCTCCGCCCAGACCGACGAGGAAGGTCGCGAGCTGCTACGGCTGCTCGGCATGCCCTTCCGCCGCTCCACCGCCACGGCCGCCACGGCCGAAGCCGCCGCCAAGGCCTGAGCCCCCGACCCTTCACACCAGCATGGCCAAGAAGTCCGTCATCCAGCGCGCCCTCAAGCGTGACCGTCTCGTCAAGAAGTACGCCGCCAAGCGCGCCGAACTGAAGAAGATCCTCTCCGACCCCAAGGTCTCGGAGGAGGCCTTCTACGACGCCCAGCGTCGCCTCGCCAAGCTCCCGCGCAACTCCTCGCGCGTGCGCCACAAGAACCGCTGTTCCATCTCGGGCCGTCCCCGCGCGTTCATCCGCAAGTTCGGCCTCTCCCGCATCACCTTCCGCGAGCTCGCGCTCGGCGGCCAGATCCCCGGAGTCACCAAGGCTTCCTGGTAACCCCTCAGACCCAGCAAGACATGTCCGCCTCCACCGACACCATCGGGGATTTCCTGACCTCCCTCCGCAACGCCTCCCAGGCGTCCAAGGCGACCGTGACCGTGCAGTGGTCCCGTCTCCGCGAAGGCGTGGCCGGCATCCTCAAGCAGTCCGGCTTCATCACCGACTTCCGCAAGGCCGAGCGCGACGGGCTTCCCGTCCTCGAGCTCACCCTCAAGTACGTCGCCGGCGTGCCCGCCATCACGAGCATCGAGCGCGTCTCGAAGCCCGGTCGCCGCGTCTACGCCGGCTACACCGCCGTGCCCAAGGTCATCGGCGGCATGGGCGTCTCCATCCTCACCACCTCCCGCGGCGTCATGACCGACGCCGAGGCCCGCCAGAAGAAGGTGGGCGGCGAGCTCCTCGCCAAGGTCTGGTAACCCAACCGCGCACCGCACCCATGAGCCGCATCGGCAAGCAGCCCGTCAACATCCTCCCCGGCGTCAAGGTCTCCGTGGCCGGCAACGTCGTCAACGTCGAGGGCCCCAAGGGCAAGCTGAGCAAGCCCTTCCCGTCCGAGATCGGCGTCGTCGTCAACGGCGCCGTCGTCAACGTCTCCGACCTCACCGCTGACCAGTCCGCCGGCGCCCTCCACGGCACCGTCCGCGCCATCGTCCGCAACATGGTCGAGGGCGTCGCCACCGGCTACTCCAAGACCCTCCTCATCGAGGGCGTCGGCTTCAAGGCCGCGCTCAAGGGCAAGGTCCTGGACCTCGCTCTGGGCTATTCCCATCCCATCCAGTACACCATCCCCGAGGGCGTGAAGGTCGAGGTCACCGACGGCACCAAGCTCGTCATCTCCGGCGCCGACCGCCACATGGTCGGCCAGGTGGCCTCCTCGATCAAGCTCTACAAGCCCGTCGAGCCTTACAAGGGCAAGGGCGTGAGGGTCGAGGGCGAGTACGTCCGCCGCAAGGAGGGCAAGAAGACGGCCTGAGCGCCGCCTGACATTCACGATGAAACTGCAGAAGAAGAATCTCCTGGCTCAGAAGCGCCGCTGGCGCATCCGCAAGTCCGTCCGTGGCACCGCCGAGCGTCCCCGCCTGGCCCTGAAGCTGACGCACCTGCACCTGTACGCCCAGGCCATCGACGACGACCGCGGCGTGACCGTGGCCGCCCTTTCCACCACCTCCAAGGACCTCCGCACCAAGAAGCTCCGCCCCAACGTGGCCGGAGCCGCCGTCTTCGGCGAGGCGTTCGGAGCCAAGGCCAAGGCCGCCGGCGTCACCGCCGTCGTCTTCGACCGCGCCGGCCGCCGTTACCATGGCGCCGTCAAGTCCTTCGCCGACGCCGCCCGCAAGGCCGGACTCAACTTCTGAGCACTTCATGAGCGAAGCCACCCCCAACGCCGCTCCGGCGGCGCCCGCCAACTCCGAAAGCCCTTCCGGCGACCGTCGCGGTCCCCGTCGCAGCGGCCCTGGCGGCCCCGGCGGTCCCGGCGGCCCCCGCGGACCTCGCGGTCCTCGTCGCGACAACCGCGACGCGACCCCTTCCGAGTACAACGACAAGGTCGTCCACATCAACCGCTGCTCCAAGGTCGTGAAGGGCGGACGCCGCTTCAATTTCGCCGCCCTCGTGGTCGCCGGTGACGGCAAGGGCCGCGTCGGCGTCGGCTACGGCAAGGCCAAGGAAGTCCCTGACGCGATCCGCAAGGGAACCGACCGCGCGCACCGTGCGTTCGTCCGCGTCAACCTCCGTGGAAACACCATCCCGCACGAAGTCGTCGGCCATGCCGACGGCGGAGTCGTGATGCTGCGTCCCGCCGCGCCCGGCACCGGCCTCATCGCGGGCGGCGGCGTGCGCGCCGTGCTCGAGGTGGCCGGCTACAAGGACGTGCTCTCCAAGTCCATGGGCTCCAACAATCCGCAGGCCGTCGTCAAGGCGACCCTCGACGGACTGTCCAAGCTCCGCACCCTCGAACAGATCAAGAACCTCCGCGCCTGAGCGGCAAACACGTCATGAAGCTCCATTCCCTGCCCGCCATCAAGGGCTCCACCCATCGCCACAAGGTGCTCGGCCGCGGTCGCGGTTCCGGACACGGCAAGACGTCCGGCCGCGGACACAAGGGCATGAAGGCCCGTTCCGGAGGCGGACATCGCCCCGGCTTCGAAGGCGGCCAGATGCCCCTCTACCGCCGCCTCCCGCACCGCGGCTTCCGCAACGTCAACCGCGTCGAATTCACCGTGGTCAACGTCCGTGACTTCCAGGAGCTCGAGGGCAAGGCCTTCGGTCCCGCCGAGCTGGCCGCCGCCGGAGTCATCCGCGCCGACGACCGCCCCCTCAAGGTGCTCGCCGCCGGCGACCTGTCCCGCGCCGTCACCGTTTCCGCCCACGCTTTCTCGGCTTCCGCCAAGGCCAAGATCGAGGCGGCCGGCGGCAAGGCCGTGCTCCTCGCCGCGCAGGCTGAGGCCAAGTGACCTGACGGAGCCCCGATGCTCTCGGCCTTCGCCAACTGCTGGAGGATTCCCGAGCTCCGGGCCCGCCTGATCGCGACCGTGGCCCTGGTGTTCGTCGCCCGCATCGGCGCGAACATCCCCCTTCCGGGCATCGACCCGAAGGACATCCTCGACTACTACGCCTCCATGGCCGACAAGGCCACCGGCGGCGTGGTGGCGATGTACAACATGTTCACCGGCGGGGCGCTGCTCAAGGGCGCGATTTTCTCGCTCGGCATCATGCCTTACATCAGCGCCTCGATCATCATGCAGCTGATGTCGGCGGTCGTGCCGTCCATCGCCCGCCTCCAGCAGGAGGGCGAGGTCGGCCGGCAGAAGGTGGCCCAGTACTCCCGCTACCTCACCATCCTCATCGCGGTCATCCAGTCCGCGCTGCTGCTCGGGGCCTTCTGCAATCCGCAGCAGGTCGGACAGGCCCTCGGACTCGGGGATTTCCGCGGCACCATCGTGGTGATGGAGAGCAAGACGCTCTTCGTCTGCCTCGGCGTCTGCCTGCTCACCTCCGGTGCGATCGTCATGCTCTGGCTCGGGGAGCAGATCACCCAGCGCGGCATCGGCAACGGAACCTCGCTGCTCATCACCATCGGCATCCTGGCCGACATCCCCGGAGCCATCACCTCCTTCGCCAGCCTCGCCTTCGGCGGCAAGGTCGGGGCGGCGGCCGCCTCCTCCAACGGCTGGGAGAAGGCCGTCGGCATGCTGCTGCTCTTCGTCGTCGTCACCGCCGCGATGGTCGCCATCAACCAGGCCGTCCGCAAGATCCCCATCCAGTACGCCCAACGCATGGTCGGCCGCAAGATGTACGGCGCGCAGACCAACTACCTGCCGCTCAAGGTCAATTACGCGGGCGTGATGCCGGTCATCTTCGCCGGCGCCATCATGAGCTTCCCGCCCATGCTGCTCAACCCGCTGAGCACGCTGTCGCCGACGCTCGACTTCCTGCACGGTTGGGCCGACCTCTTCAGCCGCAGCAACGGCTTCTATTACACCGTCTACTCGGTGCTGATCTTCGGCTTCAGCTACTTCTGGATCTCCATCATGTTCCGTCCGGTCCAGATCGCGGACGACCTCAAGAAGAACAACGGCTACATCCTCGGCGTGCGTCCCGGCGAGCACACCGCGCAGTTCCTCGACTTCGTGATGACGCGCCTGACCCTCGCGGGCTCGCTGTTCCTCCTCGTCATCGCGCTGATGCCCGACTTCTTCATCGTCAATCTCGGCTTCCCGATGCGCCTCGCCACCTTCCTCGGCGGCACCGGCGGCCTCATCACGGTCGGCGTGATGCTCGACACGATGCGCCAGGTCGAGACCTACCTCCTGCAGCGCAATTACGAAGGCTTCCTCAAGAAGGGGCGCATCGGCGGCGTGCCCGTCCCCGCTCCCGGCCTCCGCGCCGAGGGCGAGGCTTCCGCGCTCGGTTCGCTCGAGAAGGTCTGCCTGCTGCTGTTCATCCTCGGCGCGGTCGCCTGGGGGCTGAACCACTGGGGCCCGTTCGCCCGCTGACCTTCCCAAGGGGATGATCGACCTGAAGTCGGCGGAGGAGCTGGGTGGCATGCGCGCCGCGTGCGCCGCCGCCGCGCGCGTCCTGCGCGACCTTTGCACGCTCGTCGTGCCCGGAGTGACCACCGCCGGCCTCGATCAGGCCGCCAAGGGCCTCATGCTCCGGCATGGCTGCGAGAGCGCCTGTCACGGCTACGTCGTCAACCGGCTTACCTACCCGGGTCACATCTGCGTCTCCGTCAACGATGAGGTCGTCCACGGCATCGGGTCCGCCTCCAGGGTGATCCGCGAGGGCGACCTGGTCTCCCTCGACGTGGTGGTGCGGCGCGAAGGCTTCATCGGTGACAACGCCCGCACGGTCCTCGTGGGGGAGGTCGCGCCGGCCGCCCGCAGGCTTTGCCAGGACACCGAGAAGGCTTTGCTGGCGGGCATCGCAGCCGCCCGGGCTGGGAACAGGGTGGGGGACATATCCGCCGCCATTCAGTCCGTGCTAACCCCCGGGGGGTACGGCATCGTACGCGACTTCGTCGGCCATGGGGTGGGTCGCAAAATGCATGAAGAACCCCAGATTCCTAACTTTGGGAAGGCAGGTTCTGGACCTAAGTTGTTGTCTGGCATGACTTTGGCCATAGAACCCATGGTTAATCTGGGCACCCATAAGATCGTGATGGCATCGGACGGATGGACCGCCCGGACCGCCGACGGCAAGCCTTCCGCCCATTTTGAACACACCGTCTTGGTGACCGAGGACGGCCCCGAGATACTAACCCTGCCTTGACCGCATTTTTTGCTTCCAAAGCGCCTGGGAACCTTCACTTTTCGACCTCTTTCCCTCCTTCCTAACTGCCCGTAGACCATGCCTCGAATCCTCGGCGTCGACATTCCCAACAACAAGAAAGTGGAGATTTCTCTCCGCTACATCTATGGCATCGGTCCCCGCCGCGCCACTGAGATCTGCGAAGCCCTGGGCTTCGATCCGGCCATGCGCGCCCAGAACCTTTCCGAGGAGCAGCTCAACAAGATCGTCGAGTACATCGTCCGCATGGGCTACATGTGCGAAGGCGACCTGCGCCGCGAAATCGGGCAGAACCTCAAGCGTCTTCAGGCCATCAAGTGCTACCGCGGCCTCCGTCACTTCCGCGGTCTCCCCGTGCGCGGCCAGCGCACCCGCACCAACGCCCGCACCCGCAAGGGCAAGCGCAAGACCGTCGGCGTCGCCGCTCCGGCCGCCGCCAAGTGACACCCACCCTCTGACGAACGATGAGCGAAGAAGCCCCCAAGACCCCCAAGGCCCGCAAGCCCAAGGCCGAAGCCGCCCCCGCCGCCCCGGCTCCTGCCGAGGCCGCTCCGGCCGCCGCCCCCGCCGCAGAAGCTTCCGCCGAACGCAAGGAGATCACCGCCAAGGAGCTCCTCGGCGAGGAGGTCGGTGAGATCAAGATCCGCCGCGCCAAAGGATCCAAGAACATCACCACCGGCGTCTGTCACATCCTGGCCACCTTCAACAACACCAAGGTCACCATCACCGACGCCAACGGCAACGTGATTTCCTGGGGCAGCGCCGGCCGTCACCAGTTCCGCGGCTCCCGCAAGTCCACCGCCTACGCCGCCCAGGTCGTCTGCCAGGAGGCCGCCAAGCAGGCCATGGCTCACGGACTGAAGGATGTCTCCGTCCGCGTCAAGGGACCTGGCATGGGTCGCGACAGCGCCATCCGCGCCCTTCAGGTGCTCGGCCTCAACGTCACCTCGATCGTCGACGCCACCCCCATCCCTCACAACGGCTGCCGCCCCCCCAAGCGTCGCCGCGTCTGAGGACTTCCGCCTTTCCGCATCACCGTCCGGCCATGGCAAACCGGGCGGGAACTCCCAATCCGCCAAACCAAGCAACCCACTGAACACACGCCATGTCGCGCTACACCGGACCCACCACGAAGCTCAACCGACGCTTCGGTCAGAACATCTTCACCACCTCCAAGGGTGAGGAACGCCGCCCCTATCCTCCCGGCATCCACGGGAAGACCACCCGCCGCAAGGTCTCGGAGTACGGCGTGGGCCTCAACGAGAAGCAGAAGCTCCGCATGATGTACGGACTCACCGAGAAGCAGTTCCGCCTGTCCTTCGAGCGCGCCAAGCGCATGGGCGGCGTCGCCGGTGACAACTTCCTCCGCATCCTCGAGACCCGTCTCGACAACGTCGTCTACAAGCTCGGCTTCGCCAATTCCCGCTCCGCCGCCCGCCAACTCGTCGCTCACGGACACATCCGTGTCGACGGACACAAGGTGGACGTCCCCAGCTACGCCGTGCGTCCGGGCGCCAAGGTCGAGGTCCGTGACCGCACCTCCTCCAAGCAGCTCGCCACCCGCGCCGTGGAGGAGGGCCAGGGCCGCACCGCCCCGGCCTGGCTCGTCGTGCTTCCCGAGCAGCTCAGCGGACAGGTCGTCCGTGAACCCGCCAAGGAGGAGCTCCCCTCCGACGTCAACGTCCAGATCATCGTCGAGTTCTACAGCCGCTGATCCCGACCAACCCCTCAACAACCGGACACACGCCATGCCCAAGCGCCTCGGACAGTTCCAGAAACCCAAGTCTCTCTCCAAGGACAAGTCCTCGGAGACGCCCACCTACGCCCGTTATGTCGCCGAGCCCTTCGAAACCGGCTTCGGTCACACCATCGGCAACTCCCTCCGCCGCATCCTGCTGAGCTCCATCGAAGGGGCCGCCATCTCCTCGGTGACCATCGAGGGCGTGCAGCACGAGTTCCAGCCCATCGAGGGCGTGGTCGAGGACGTCACGGAGATCGTCCTCAACCTCAAGAAGGTGCTCATCCGCACCGAGGCCTCCAAGCGTGAGTCCTTCAAGGGCGTGATCGACGTCAACAAGACCGGCGTCATCAAGGCCTCCGACATCAAGTTCGAGACCAAGGGTTCCGCCGTCTCCCTCGTCAATCCCGACCAGGTCATCTGCACCCTCGACAAGAAGCGCCGCTTCTTCGCCGACCTTGAGGTCACCGTCGGTCGCAGCTGGTCCTCGGCCGAGGAGAACAAGAAGGCCGAGCAGTCCATCGGCACCATCCCGGTCGACTCGCTCTTCTCCCCGGTCACCCTCGTCAAGTACTCCGTCGAGAGCAGCCGTTCCGGCGACAAGACCGACTACGACAAGCTCGTGCTCGAGGTCAGCACCGACGGCCGCATCTCTCCCGACGAGGCCCTGAAGGAAGCCTCCGCCATCATGCGCCACCACCTCGAGGTGTTCGACAAGGTCTCCTCCGAGACCGTCGAGTTCGAGAGCGGCCAGGCCGCGGTCAGCGAGGAGCAGAACCGCCTGCGCAAGCTCCTCAACATGTCGGTCAACGAGATCGAGCTCTCGGTCCGCGCCGCCAACTGCCTCAACAACGCCAACATCAACACCGTCGGCGAGCTCGCCATGAAGACGGAGCAGGAGATGCTCAAGTACCGCAACTTCGGCAAGAAGTCGCTCAACGAGATCAAGCAGAAGCTCGAGCAGCTCGGCCTCTCCCTCGGACAGAAGATCAACGAGAGCATGCTCGACAAGGGCGTGAACTCCTGAACCTGGAAATCCGCGTACCATGCGTCACCGCTCCCATCGCCACGTGCTCGGCGTCAAGACCGCCCACCGTCGGTCCCTGATCGCCAGCCTCGCCTCCGCGCTGTTCATCAACGCCCGCGTCACGACGACCCTCTCCCGCGCCCGCGCCCTGCGCCCGTTCGCCGAGAAGGTCATCACGCTGGCCAAGAAGGCGGCCCAGTCCTCCGACAAGGCGGTCAAGCTCCACTACTACCGTCTGGCGCTTTCGCGCGTCCGCAACGAGGAGGCCTGCCGCCTGCTCTTCAAGGACGAGCGCGTCAGCCAGTTCCTCGCCCGCAACGGAGGCTACACCCGCATCTACAAGCTGGGCGCCCGCAAGGGCGACGCCGCCGAGACCGCGCTCATCGAGCTGGTCGGCAAGGATGACAAGGCCCCGGCCATGACCCCCAAGGCCAAGGCCGCCCGCAAGCCCAAGGCCGAGAAGGCCGAAGCCGCCGCGGCCCAGGCCTGACCCCGCCGCCCAGGCCGTCCTCCGAGACGCGCCCGCCGGCAGGCGGCGCGTCTTGTCTTTTCAGCGCCCTCCATGCTCCAGCCCGTAGACCTCGACGCCTTCCTGGCCTTCCTGGCCGGGCTGGCGGCGTTGGTCGTGATCGGGCTTCAGCTCTGGTATGACCGCCGGGACGAGCTGATCTCCGACCACCGGCGTCTGAGCTCGGCGTTCTCATGCGCCCGCTGCGGCCTCACCTACGTCCGGCCGCGTCGCCGCGAGGAGGCCGCCTGCCCTCGCTGCGGCTGGAACAATGTTCGCCTCAGGTTCTGAAACCCCCACACTGTCCGCTTCCATGGCCGCCCCCCAGTCCATCGCCATCCTCGATTTCGGCTCGCAGCTCACCAAGGTGATCGCGAGGCGGGTGCGCGAGTGCAACGTCCACTCCCGCATCTATCCCTTCTCGGTGACGCCCGGGCAGCTCCGTGCCGACGGCGTGGCCGGCATCATCCTTTCCGGCGGTCCCGACAGCGTGAAGGCCAAGGGCTCGCCCCATCCCCATCCGGGCGTCTTTGAGATGGGCCTGCCGGTGCTCGGCATCTGCTACGGCGTCCAGCTCATGGGCCAGATGCTCGGCGG
>CAZRPB010000078.1:0-2361 GCA_964601955.1 uncultured Klebsiella sp.
CCGAGCGGCACCCCCCTTCCCTATCGGATTGTTCCAAGGTCAGGCCTTGGGAGAGGCCTTACGGCGACGTCGGACGGCGGCGGCGGCGAGCGCCAGAGCACCCAGGGCGAAGCCGTAGGTCGAGGGCTCAGGCACCGCGGTCAGGGTGATCGCGTTGTTCTCGAAGCTCAGGGACCAGAGACCGGCGGCCGAGGCGCTGCCGTCGGAGTGACGGAAGTCGCTGGTGTCGATCGTGAACAGGTCGTTGATGTTCGCGTTGGCTCCCAGATCGAGGGATCCGACCGTGGCGAAGCTGAAGTTCGCGATGTAACCGCCGTTGATGACGTTGTTCGTGAACAGTTCGGCGTTTCCGAGGGCGTTCGAGGCGTCGAGCGAGACGATCTTGAGGATGATCCGGTTCGCGCTGGAGGCGCCGCTGAGGTTCAGGTTGCCGCTCAGGCTGAGGAAGTCGTAGCCGATGCCAGCGCCCTGGGTACGATTGCGCACCTCCCAGACGTAGGTCGAGCCTCCGGCGATCGCCATGTTGATGCCGTAGAGCGCGCCGGGTGAATTGCCCGGAGCCACGGTGCCGCCGAGAGCGACGTCGACGTCGCCGAGCGTGACGCTGCCGACGCCGCCGAGGGTGCCGCCGGCGTTGACGTCGATCTGATTGGAGACGGCCGCGTTGACGCGCAAGGTGCCGCCGTCGAGGGTCACGGTGCCGGTGCCGAGGGCGGCGGCGTGGGTGACGTTGACCGTGCCAGCCTCGAGGGTGAAGGCCCCCATGGTGTTGGCGGCGGAAAGGGTCAGCGCTCCGGCTCCCTGCTTGATGAACTCGGCCGAGCCGAGGTTCACGCCGGAAGCGAAGGTGGTGCTGCCGCCCGCGAAATCGAGGGCGACAGTCGTGGCCCCGGCCGCGACGCGGAGACGTGCGGAGACGTCATCGGTGTTGCCGGATTCCCAGCGGAGGGTCGTAAGGTCGGCCAGGGTGACGGTGCCGGTGTGGGAGACGCCTCCGAGTGCGCCGGCGGTGAAGCCGAGGATGCCCGCGTTGACGGTCACGTTGGCGTCGGTGTTCACCGCGTCTCCCGAGGAGCCGATGATCCACTTGCCGACGCCTTCCTTGACGATGGAGGAGAAGGCCAGGCCGGCGGCCTCCGATTCGAAGAGGGCCGGTGCGAACGTATGGTCCGCGGTTCCCATGCCCGATAGAGTCAGAACACGGTTGCTCGCGGCGGCATTGTGGAAGTCGAGCTGGGCGGTGGAACCATCGCCGATGAGGATCGGCATGTTGCCGTCGGCCACGAAGCCGGCACCGCCGTTCTCGACGGTGAAGGCGCGGAGGAAGTCCATCAGGAAGTTTCCGTATTCCAGAGCTCCGCCCTTGAAGAGGAGCTTGGTCGGGTCGGAGATGGACGAGTTGCCGAGATGGGAGGCAAATGGGATGCTAAGGACGCCATTCTGAATAATGGTCTCCCCTGTGTAGGTGTTCATGCCCGTGAGGATCGTCTTGCCCGCGCCCGCCTGGATCAGCTGACCGGTGCCGGCAAGGTCGCCATCGAGCACGAAGTCGTTGGAGCGCTTGATGATGAGCGTGGCGTTGTTGGTGACGATGGAGGTGCCGGAGACGAGGACGCCGAGCGAACCGGTCGTGCCGTCGTTGCCGACCTGGAGCACGCCGTTGCTGATGAGGACGTCGCCGGTGCGGGCGTTGTCGGCGGCGAGCACCATCGTGCCGGAACCGAGCTTGGTCATCACCGTGGCGCCCACGAAGCCGTCATCGATGATGGTACCGTCCACGAAGAGCGTCTTGCCGGCCGCCACGTTGAATCCGCTAGAGAGGGCTCCGACGGTCATGCCCTCGGCCGAGAAAGTCGCATCCTGAAGGACATTGACCGCGTCGTTGAAGGCGAAGGATCCTCCCAGCGACACGGGCGTGCCGACGAGGGAGCCTCCGTTCACGGTGAGGATGCCGAGCTGGACCGAGGCGGCGTTGGCCTCGAGGATGCCGGCCGAAGTCACGTCGACGAGGTTCGACAGTCCGTCTCCGAGGGCCTGGTCGACATTGAAGACGACACGGGCTCCGGCCGCCACGGTGATCGTGGAGGCGCCGCCGAGGGCGTTGCCGGAGTTGAGGAAGAGTCGTCCGGCGTCCACGACCACGGAGCCGGAGAACGTGGAGCCGATCGGGGCGAGCGTCGTCGTCCCGGTGCCCGCCTGGACGATGGTGCCGGTGCCGCTCAGCGCACCCACCAGCGAGAGACCGCCGATGGGAGCGTCGGCGCCATCAGTCCGGTTGAAGCGCAGGGTGCCGCCACCCATGGCCACGCCGGCGTTGCCGATGCTTCCGTTGGTCGCGCCGTCACCGATGGTGATCGTGCC
>CAZRPB010000078.1:2461-9226 GCA_964601955.1 uncultured Klebsiella sp.
CGCCGGCGTTGCCGATGCTTCCGTTGGTCGCGCCGTCACCGATGGTGATCGTGCCGGCATTGACCGCGAGGGTGCCGTTAAAGGCAGCACTGTTTCCAGTCAGGGTGCCGGTGCCGGTGCCGGTCATCGACAGCAGGCCGACGCCCTCGATGACGTTTGGCAGGGTGAAGGCGTCGTTGCGGGCCAGACGGAGCTCGGGGCTCAGGCCAGAGCCGAAAATCACGTTGCCGGATCCGGGAAGGGCCGTGCCGGAGAGGCTGAGCACGCCGGCATTGATGGTCGTCGTTCCCACGTAGCCCTGCGGCTGCGTGAGCGTCATGACCGAGGCGCCCTCCTTCACGACATCCAGTCGGCTGGTCAGCGTGAGAAGGTTGGCTGCGTTGTCGGCGATGACCCCGCCGAAGGTGAAGTCGGACGCGCCGCCCAGGGTGAGGACGGGCACGAGTCCCGTCACTGCTTGAGAATTCGTGATGAAGCCCGTGCCCGTGACGGTCTCGACGGTCTGGCTGGTGCCGAAGACATCGAGTCCGGCTCCGGCGGAGATCGCGATGGGCGAAGCCGCGGGAAGGATCGAGGCCAGGGTGGTGCGAAGCACGCCGCCCGTGACGGAGATGCCGGCGCCGCCGAGGCTGAGTGAGCCGCTGAGGGCCAGGGTGCCCTCACCGGCCTTGGTGAGCCCGGTAATGCCCGCACCCGCGGCGGAGGTCACCGTACCCGAGAGGGTCGAGACCACGTTCGGATGGGTGATGCTGATGGTGCGACCGGAGGCGCCGAGGTTGACGGGGCCGGCCAGGATGAGACCCGAACCGACGAGACGTCCGCCGAACTCGAAGTTGCCGTCGACCGTGACCGCGTTATGCAGCGTGCGGACGGTGTTGTCGGAGAAGATCGAGGTGCCGGCCCTGACGGTCAGCGTGCCCGTGCCCAAGGGACCCTTGGTGATGACGGGCAAGTCGGAACTGGCGCCGATGATGAGCCCGCCGGCCGAGAGGTCGAAGCCGGTCGTGAACGTGCTGTCAGCGCTGAGCAAGGCCATGGCGCCCGCGCCGGCCTTGACGATCGGACCGGTCATGCCG
This sequence comes from uncultured Klebsiella sp., assembly GCA_964601955.1. Taxonomy (GTDB): domain Bacteria; phylum Verrucomicrobiota; class Verrucomicrobiia; order Opitutales; family UBA953; genus UBA953. The sequence goes on from CAZRPB010000078.1 coordinate 3,538, forward strand.
ACGTTCTGGGTGATCGCTGAATTGATGCGGAAACCGGTCGGGGCCAGTCCGGCGTTCACAGTGATGACCGGGCTTGCGGCCGAGAACTGCAGGCGTGTGCGAGCGGCGTCCGAACCGTAGATGGTCGGGGTCGTCGCCATGTTGTTGTTCGTGGCCGTGACGGGGTTGTCACCGGTCAGGACCAGGATCGAGAAGTTGGGCGTGGCACCCTGCACGTAGTCGTTGGGATTGCCGATGTCCAAGTCGGGGTTGCCGCCGCCGCCTTCGTTGTTGAAGGTCACGGAGCGCAACGACTGCACGACGTCCGTGCCCGCCACCATGTTGGTGAAGTTGTTCATCACCAGACGACCGCCGCCGTTGATGACGACGTTGGTCGCCGGATCGATCTGATTCACGACGTCACTGAAGGCGCTGACCGTCGAATTGTGGATGGTCAGGCCGACGAAGTTGGCGAGGGAAGTGTTGAGAGCGTTGGAACGGATGACCTGGGACGCCGCCGCCGTGGCGTTGGTGGAGGCCGCGCTGAGCGTGACGGTGCTGGTGCCCGCGTCGACAGCCGTGACGGTCGTTCCGGCGGGGAAGTTCGGGTTGACGAAGGTCGAGCCGACAGAGAGTCCGGCGACGGTGGCCAGCTGCACGGTGGTCGTGGTGGGAGCGATCGTGGCCGCCGAGAACCAACGCTGGCCGGAAGGCACGGCGGTCAGGCCGGCCGAGGCGTCAAGGCTGAGCGTGCCACCGTTGGCAAAGGTGCCGCCGGTGTGCTCATTGGAAGCGAAGTTCGGCTGCAGGCGGAACGTGGCACCGCCGAAGGAGACTACGCTCGACGATCCGGTGATCCTCGGCTGCACGACGGTCGTGTTCTGGTTGACGAAGAAATAGAGGTTTCCGTCCCCGCCTTCGGCCGCCGCAGCGCCCGTGATGGAGTCGGCTGCGCTCTGTGCGAGCAGACGGTAAGGCACGTTTCCGTTGGTCACGATGCCGGCTCCCAGCGTCAGATTCGTACCGGTGGCCCCGCCCGCGAAGGTGATGTTATGTTCGGCCCCGGCAAGACGCCACGAGTTGGCGACCCTGGATCCGGAAGGCATCGTGCGGGCGGCTCCGTCGTTGTTGTAGTTACCCGTGTCGGCGTTGCCCGTGGAGACATCGGTTCCAGTGAAGCCGACGGCATTGGCCTGGCCCATCTGGGTCACGCCGAAGGTGTCGGAGTAGCCGGCGAAGGTGTCGCCGGAGGCGATCGCCCAGCCGCCGATGATGCCGTTGACGAGATTGGTGGAAGAGTAGGCGGCGGAATTGACCTGCGTGAAGAAGACGTTCGAGTTTCCGGTCAGTCCCTGCTGGCCCAGCGTGTTGGTTCCGCCGGAATTCCGGTTCGACCAGCCGACCAGGTTGAGCGTGGGACGGTTGGCCGCGGTGCGGACGATATTGCCCACGTTGATGCGGACGGTGCCGCCGACGGAGATGTAGGGCTGCGGATTGAGGGCGTTGGCACCGGCCTCGAGATTGATGCGGTTGAAGGTGACGACGGTGTCGGTCGAGCCCGTGCCGCCTACCTGCAGGGTCGAGCCCTGCAGGGTGATCGGCGCAGCCGGAGGAATGCGTACCGGCAGCGATCCGGAGTTCGGATTGAGTCCGAAGTTCTCGAGGTTGATGACGCCGTAGAAGGAACGCACCGCGGAGGTGGCGGTGAGCGCGCCGGAATCCTGCAGCAGGAGCGTGCCGCCACGGATGACCGTCTCACCGGTGTAGGTGCTGGCGTTGGTCAGCGTGGTCGTGTTGTTGCCCATGCGGACGAAGTTCAGCTTGCCCGCGAGGGTTCCGCTGAAGGTTCCGCCGCCGGTCGAGATCAGATTGACGGTGGCCGCGCCGGTGTTGGTGATGGTGCCCGCGCCGCCCGCGATGCCGTTGGCCGAGGCGATCGAACCGAAGGCCTGGGACTTGTTCTTGAGGTCCAGGACGGCGTTGAAGGCGTTGACCTGCAGGTTGGAGGCGACGGTTGAGTCGGCCCGGACGATGAGGGCGACCGTATTGTCCTGTCCGGAGTTCAGGTTCACGGTTCCTCCGTTGACGGTGAACGTGCCGCCCGTGAAGTAGGAGAGACTGTTGATGTTAAGCGTGCCGCCGCCGGTCTTGACGAAACCGGAGGTCTGGTTGAGGCCGAAGGTGGAATTGACGTTGGCCGTGGCCCCCGTGAGGACGTGACCGAAGAGGGTCACGCCGGTGTTGGAGGTGAAGGAACCGACGTTGATGTCAGCCGTGCCATCCTTGACAAGGAAGCCGGTGGCGCCTCGGAACTCCTGGGTGAGGAGGCGTCCGCCCTGACCGAAGCGTCCGAAGGCCGTACCGAGCGAAGAGCTGAGCGAGGTGGTGGCGCCCGAGAAGGTCAGCGTGTTGACGACGGTGTCGACTCCGATGGTCTGGGCCGCGGTCTGCGAGGCGAAGACGCCGGCGTTCTGGGCCTGACGCCATCCGGTGGCGCCGCCGCTTACGTAGTTGAGCTCATTGTCAGCGAGGGCGCGGAAGAAGTTGCCCACGGTGAGGTCGCGCGTGGCGGGAGCGACTCCCGAGCCGCTCGTGATCGTGATGGTGTTGGCGCCGGAATCGACCGCCGTGACGAGGGAATTGGCGGGAATGCCGGGCAAGGTGCTGGTGACGGTGGCGCCGACGACGATGCCTGCGGTGGTGACGCCGGAGGGCAGCGTGATCGTGGCGCTGTTGTTGGTGGTGACGGCGTTCGAGATGACGAGCGTGTCACGCACGAGGAATCCGGTTCCCTGACCGAGCGCGTTGGCGTCGGCGAGGATGTCGCCGCGCACGATCATGTCGGTGCTGCCGTTGGCGGTGAACACGCCGCCGGCACCGCCGCCCTGCTGGGCGACCGCGACGTATTTCGGGGTGTCGACCGAAAGGTTGGTGAAGCCTGCGCCGACGGCGTTGCCGGTGATTCCGGTGATGACCATCGAGCCCGTGTTGTTGCCATCCGAAAGCGCGCCGACGGAGAGACGGAGGCCGGCGCCGGGCGAGGAAAGCTCCACGCGGCCGCCGCCGTTGGTCATGTTCAGGTTGGTGACGCGTTCGGTGACAGCGGTGGAAGCGTTGCCGGTGACGAGGAAACGTCCTCCCTGCATCTGCACCGTGCCGAAGGAAGAGAGACCCAGGCGGCTGTTCTCCGCGGTCGTGAGATTGTCGAGCTGGAGCACGCCGCCGACGTTGACGTTGAAGACCCCGGCCGAGGCGGCGGAGGCGGACTGGAAGGCCTTGCCGGCGCCGGTGTAGAAGACGGAGCCGCCGTTGACGGTGACCGCTCCCCACGAGCCGTCGGCATCCTGGGCGGAGTTCAGAGTCAGCACGCCTGATCCGACCTTGGTCAGGAGCGGGTAGGCAGCGTCATTGAAAGCCACGAGGCGTCCGGAGAAGGTGCTGCTGGTGCCGTCGAAGCCTACGATCATCGTCGGGGTGCCGGCCGCTCCGGTGAAGATGTCTCCGGAACCTGCGAGGGAACCCCAGGCGGTCGTGGCATTGTTCAGGTCATACCGGGTGCCTGAGCCAAGGGTCAGGCGGGAGAATCGGGAACCGGCGTAGGTGATTCCGTTGCGGACGCCGCCAGCGTTGACGTTGAAGGCTCCGGTGAAATTGGCCGGAGCGCTGAGCTGGAGGACGCCGGCGCCGGTCTTGGTGATGCCGCCCGAGGTGCCGACGATGCCCTGGAGGACTAGCGAAGGCTGAAGCGGGGCGACGTCGGAGACGCCGTTGACGTCGATCGCAGAGACGCTGATCGTCTTGGCGGTCGTGCCGAAGTCCACCCTGCCCTCGATGGTGGCCGTGGTGCCGACGTTGGCGGAAGTCGCGACGATTCCGGCGTCACCGATGGTGAGCACGCCGTTGGCGCCCGCACGGTTGGCCGGCGCGGCGTTGTTGAACGTGCGGACGAGGGGGGTGCCGGTGCCGCCGAGATTGTTGAAGACAAGGCCGGCCTGGGTGTTGCTGTCGAAGTAGTTGAGGGTCGAGCCGGCGTTCAGCGTGACGACGTTGCCGGAGGCGATCGCGCCGGCGAAGGTCTGGGTGAACGTGACGTTGTTCAGGATCAGGCCCTTGGCCGGATCGGCCGCAAGGGGGATGCGGGAACCCGCTCGGACGGTCAGCGTACCCTGATTGACGGTCGTTCCGCCGGTGTAGGTGTTGAGGCCTTCGAGAGCGACGGTGTTGGCGCCGAACTTGGTCAGGCCGACGGGGTTCGCGCCACGGTCGGCGATGACGGAACGGACGGTCATGATGCCGTTGGTTCCCTGGGCGTAGAGGAAGAGCTCCGAGGTGCCGGAGGTGAGCGTGCCTTGGTTGACGGCGGAACCGATGAACCAAGCGGTGTCGGTGAAGCTGAGCACGCCGCCGGAACCGACGGTCAGGGTGCTGCCGGCACCGATGCCGACCGTGCCGACCGCGACGTTGGAAGTCGCGAGGCTGTTGACGGTGACGTCCGCGGTGATCGAGGAGGCCGTGGTGTTCAGCTTGATGTTGTCGGTCGCGAGGGTGCTGTTGGAAACAACTACGGAGGGCGAGTACGCGGGGAAGCCGTTGGCCCCAAGGGCGCCGACGCCGAGTCCGGGGATGTAGGAGGCGAAGTCGCTGGTGCCGATGACCGCCCAGCCTCCGATGATGCCGTTGGTCAGGCCGGCGCCGACGGTCGCGGTGGAGGAACCGTTGAGGGTGCCGATGGTGATGCGGGCCGCGCTGCCAGCCTGTCCGGAGGCGCCGGTGAAGTTCACCGTACCGCCGCCGACGGGGCGGGAGAGGGAGGTCAGGTTCAGGTCGGCGGAATTGAGTCCAGTGCCCCCCGCGGAGACGTTCAGGCTGTTCTGTCCGGAATCAAGCGTGACGGCGCCGACGGTCTCGGCCGACGCGGTCTGGGCGCGCCCGCGGAACTCCAGGAGGCCGCCGCGCATGGTGACAGGTGCGGCGTCATTGAGCCGGTTCGCGAGGTCTTCAGAACTCGTGGCGTTGTCCAAATACAGGTTTCCGTACTGCAGGGTGACGGAGGATGTGCCGGACATGCGGGCCTCGTCGCGCAGCAAGGTGTTTCCGCCGTTGAGCAGCGTGCTTCCCGTGTAATCCATGACGGAGAACAGGTTGAACGTGTTCTGTCCCTGACGCGTGACCTTGACGTCCCCGGTGATGAAGCCGGCCCAATTCCGTGCTGCATTGTCCTGGTTGATGAGGATGTGGCCGGTTCCGACGGAACTCGTGATGGTGCCGTTCGCGTTCGCATAAGCCTGGTCACCGAAGAGCGCGAGGATCTGCTGGGAGTTGCCGTTGAGGTCGAGGGTGCCGCCGATCAGCGCCAGGAAGTTATTGACCTGCGTGGCGTTCTTGACGCCGGATCCAAGCTTCAGCGTGCCCTCGTTGAGGACGAGCTGGCCGCTCAGGGAGTTGGTTCCCAGGCCGGCGAGGCCGACCACGGGCGCGGTCTCGGGGTTGAGCACGAGCGTGCCGGCCCCGGCCTTGACGAGGGACATGCGTCCGTTGCCCACGCCGTTGCCGCCGGTCAGCGAGGATCCGATGGTCAGCTGGGACGTGCCGACGGTCCAGATGTTGAGGCCCGGGCGCGTATTGGCCTGCTCAATCACGCCGCCAGTGATGGAGACGGTGGAACCGTTGCGCACCAGGATGCCGCCGGTGACGAGACCCATGCGCACGC
>CAZRPB010000079.1:0-9221 GCA_964601955.1 uncultured Klebsiella sp.
CTCAGGCCGCCGTGCGGCGGGATGTCACTTTGCAGCCGCGGGCCAGAGGCCGTTGACGGTGACGGCGAGCTTCTCGGCGACGGGGGTGACGGGACGCCTGTCGACGACCTTGCCGCCGATCACGAGCGAGACGCTGCGCGGCTGCGCGGCGGCGGGCACGTTCACGTGGAACTTGTTCATGCACGTGGCGTCAATGCGCTTACCTTCGAGGCGGAATCGGAAGGTGCCGGCGCGCGACTCGACGACGAGCTGGCAGTCGGTCTGCCTGAGGGACGCCCCCTCGTCGGCGTAGCAGAAGCCCAGGGCGCCGTGCAGCGGAGGATAGACGTAGCTGCGGAGCTTCTGCTCCGGATCGTAGTAGCCGACGAGCGTCACCACCGCCGCGCCGAAGACCAGGGGCTTGCGCGCAAGGGAGCCCTCGTCACCCTTCCCTTCGTTCCAGCGCTTGCCGTCGGAGACGAAGCTGCGGGACACGCCGCGGGTCATACGCTCGGTTCCGCCGTTGATGACCATGTCCGTGGCGTAGGCCGCTCCGTGGTCGACCGAGAGGATGCGCCCCTTGTTGGCGGCCGAAGCCGCGGGCACGGTGAACTCCTTCGCCCAGTTGCCGTCTCCCATCGCCACCCTGACCCAGGCGTGCTCCGCGAGGAGCGCCGTGAGCGAGGCCTCGCTCAGGTCCTTGATAGGCGCCGAGACCGGCGCGGCCGTATCGATGCGGTGGGCGTAGGGCTCCATCTTCGAGGACTCCGCGTTCCAGCGGCTGAAGCCCGTGGGCGACTGGGCGTCGAAGACCGCCTTGCCCTCGAGGAACTTCTGGATGATCGCCGCGGTGTTGGGGGTGTAGAGCGTGAAGCGGTTGAACGAGGAGAACGGCGCGCCGCCCGCCATCGCGTCGAAGCCGAACGAACGCCCGTCGAAGGGCTCCTGCGACTGACCCTCCAGCGCGGAGGCCTTGCCGCTGCGGACCGCGGCGAAGTTCGGGAGGAACCGGTTGCGGTCCGCGTCCCAGCCCCAGGTCGAGTTGACCTGGTCGGCGGGGCGGTGGACCGACCCCTTGAAGCCGTCGACGTAGTGGCCGAGGCCGTAGTTGTGGCCGACCTCGTGGCTGAACTCGTTGCCGAGCGAGTCGTCGAGCGTCACGATGCCGCCGCCGCCCGAGCCGCCGTGCACCTGCACGCCGTTCGAGTAGACCCCGCGGCTGTTGTGCGCGGCCAGCTGGGCGACCACGTAAGGATGGCTGCGCTCGCCGACGCCGGCGGTGCTGTGCAGGCCGTAGTTGGCGTTGTCGATGCCGTGCGAGATCAGCTCCTTGCCGATCCGCTGGCGCATCGTGCCTTCGTGCCAGCCGCCCTTGCTCGGGTCGAGCTCCTTGAGCAGCTCGCCCGACGGCAGCATGACCTCGGTGAGATGCAGCGGGGCGTACTGGCTGACGACGAGCCGCGTCGCCGGCAGGGTCTGGAAGTATTCGCGGTGCGCCTCAGGGTCCTTGGCGAACGAGAAGGCGGCGCGCGGCGGCGTCAGCATACCGATGTCGATGGTGTGCAGCAGCAGCTGCGTCGGCGCGCCGACCTCCACGCCCGCGAGCTCCCCGGAGAGGGAACCCTGCCGGAAGCGGAACGTGACTCCGGGCAGGATCCATTCGCCCGGCAGGACCGCGCTCCACGCGTCCGCGGCGTACCGCAGCCGGTTGTTGTCGAGCTCGCCCTCGCGGAACCAGCGTCCACCGGCGCACTTGAGCAGGACCTTCTGGCCGCGGCTGACGTTCACCTGCCGGTCGCCGTAATGGACGGTCGAGCCGTAGCCCGCGTCGGCGATGATGCGGACGGCCTTGCCGTCGAGACCCTTGCCTGCGGGCAGGCGGATGTGCCGCGTCCAGCGCCCGTCGCCCGTCCGCACCTCGACCACGTCGTGCCGGGAGAGCCATTCGCGGAGCGCGACGCCGTCAGACTCGGAGAGACGCGCGATGTCGGCGGCGTCGGTCACCTCACCGGGATCGGAGTCCTTGACCGTGAAGTCCACGCCACCCGCCGGCACGCCCTCCGTGAAGTAGGCCGTGGTCGGGAGCAGCTTTGGAGGGCTGAGCGTGAGCGTGCCGAGCGTCCTGCCGGCGCCGCTGACGACGGTGACCGCAAGCGGGACGAGCGACTCAGCCTTCTGCGGACGCACCATGACCATCGTCTTGCGGAAACTGACCAGGCGCGGCTGACGGTCGTCCGCCCGAGGACGGGCGGGGATGACCTGGCTCTGGGCGAACAGCACCTGGGCTGAGAGGTCGCCCTTGAGGTCGTTCGTCGGCGTCGTCGTGTTGAAGACCAGGTCAGGCTCGGCGGCCGGAGCGGACCGTAATGCGGCGGCAAGGGCCAGGGCGGACAGCACGAGGAAACGAAGGTTCATGAGCGAGAGGGGTAACCCAGAGAAAAGCCCCTAAGAAAATCCCCCGCAAGGACGGAGGCCCCTAATATTCGGCTGATTACGCTCATCGGCCGGGCCGACCCACGGGGTTCGGCCTGGCGGGCCAGGGAACTTCAATCGCTCATAACGCTCCAATACGTTGGACAGCCTGAGGCGGTTTATTCAAATCTGACCCTCACCCCGCCCCATTTCCCATCAGATGAAAACCCTGACCACCACCCTGCTGCTCGCCCTGACGGCCGTCGCCTCCGCGCAGCAGAACCTACCGAAGCATGAGGCGATGGACTACGGCCGCTTCCTGTCGGCCTCCATCGACAACGCCCAGGGCAAGAATCCGTTCGAGCAGAAGGGCGGCGCCGCCAACAAGGCCGTCGTCGTCAACCTCGGCGACCGCGCGGGCGGTTTCGCCTTCGACACCGAGACCCTCCGCGCCGCCGGCGGATGGACGGGCGGCTGGCTGCGCTTCAAGGGCGTCACCTTCGACGGCGGTCATGGACCGAACCCCGGGCCCGCGCAGAACGCCAAGATGCACTTCGAGACCAATCCCGGCCCCGGATGGAGCGTCGACGGCACCTTCAAGGATCCCCGCCCGCTGCCCAAGGGCCCGGAAGGCGTGATGTCCAAGATCCCCCTCGGTCCCCTGCCTCGCGAGCACTCCAAGTACCTCGGTCTCTTCCTCAACGGAGACCGCGTGACCTTCCATTACAGCGTCGGCGGCGCCGAACTGCTGGAAAGCGCCGAACTCGAGACGGTCGGCGGCGTGCCCGTCGTGAGCCGGTCCTTCACCGTGCTCAAAGGCGAGCTGGACGCCTACGTGCGCCTGCAGGACCTGCCCTACGGCGGCACGATCGCCCTCAACGACTCCGGAGCCGTCGTCACGATGAAGTTCCCCGCGCCCACGCCTCCTCCCGCCCCCAAGGGCAAGAAGAAGACCGCCCCGACCGAGGCGCCGAAGGCCCCCGCCGATGAAGTCACCGCCGTCGCCGGACGCGGCCTGCCCGCCGGTTCGGCCTTCATGCAGAAGGACGCCTCGCTCTCCCTCAAGGTCAAGGCCTCGGCCGGAACCAGCTTCAAGGTGTCCTTCGCACACGGAGCCGTCGGACAGGACTCGGCGCTGCAGAAGGCCGCAGCCGGCAGCGCCGGCGCCGCCGACCTCAACGCCTTCACCAAGGGCGGGCCCGCGCGCTGGACCCAGACCGTCGTGACCGAGACCACCTTCGGCGAGGCCGACCAGACCAAGCAGGTCGATTCCCTCCGCCAGCAGCTCGCCGGTGAAGCCGACGCGGCCGCCAAGCAGGCGCTCGAGGACCGCATCAAGGAGGCCCTCAACGCCCCCTACCTCGTCGACAACCTCAACGTCCCCCTCGAGAACCCCTACCGCTCCTGGATCCGCGTCGGCGCGATCGACTTCTTCAAGGACGGACGCATCGCCTTCTCCACCTGGAGCGGCGACGTGTGGATCGGGACGCCCTCCGACGCGAAGTTCACCAAGGTCACCTGGAAGCGCCACGCCACCGGGCTCTTCCACGCCCTCGGCCTGCGCATCGTCGAGGACGTGATGTACGTCCTCGGCCGCGACCAGATCACCCGCCTGCACGACCTGAACGGCGACGGCGAGGCCGACCGCTATGAGAACTTCAACAACGACGTCCAGGTCACCTCGAACTTCCACGAGTTCACCTTCGACCTGCAGACCGACGCGCAGGGCAACTTCTACTTCCTCAAGGGCGGCCCCGTGAATCCGGGAGGCCGCGGCTGGGGACCCCTGAGCGACCACCACGGCGCGATCTTCAAAGTCTCGCCCGACGGCACGAAGTTCGAGGTCCACGCCACCGGCATCCGCGCCCCCAACGGCATGGGCGTCGGCCCCAACGGCGAAGTCTCCAACGGCGACAACCAGGGCACCTGGGTCCCCGCCGACTACATCCACTTCTCCAAGGCCGGAGAATTCATCGAAGTCCCCGACCTCGCGCATCGCGAGCAGGCCCCGGCCAAGTATTCCCCGCACCTCTGCTGGATTCCCTACGACGTCGACAACTCCAACGGCGGCCAGACCTGGGTGACCTCCAAGAAGTGGGGTCCCTTCGAAGGCCGCATGCTCTACCTCTCCTACGGCAAGTCCTCGCTCTTCGGCGTGCTGCAGGAGCGCGTGGGCGACGTCCCGCAGGGCGGCGTGGTGAAGTTCCCCCTCAAGTTCACCACCGGCATCATGCGCGGACGCTTCCACCCCGTCGACGGCCAGCTCTACGTCGCCGGTCTCAAGGGCTGGCAGACCAACGGGGTGAAGGACGGCGCCATCCACCGCGTGCGCTACACCGGCAAGTCGGTGACCATGCAGGACCGTCTCCACGTGACCAAGGACGGCATCACCATCGGCTTCACCGGCGCCCTCGACCGCAAGTCGGCCACCGACCTGCAGAACTGGTCGGTCGAGCAGTACAACTACAAGTACTCCTCCGAATACGGCTCCGCCGACTACAAGGTCAGCAAGCCCGGCGAACAGGGTACCGACCCCGTGACCGTGAAGTCCGTGAGGCTCTCCGACGACGGCAAGGAAGTCTTCCTCGAGATCCCCGGGCTGCAGCCCGTGATGCAGATGCGCATCAAGATGTCGCTCAAGGCCGTCGACGGCACCCGCGTCCCCGAGGAGGTCTCCAACACGATCAACGTCGTGCCGGACGCCAAGGGCTCCGACTACCGCAGCTTCGCCAAGTGACCGGGCCCAGAGGCGCGCGCGAAGGCCCGGAACCTCCGGGCCTTCTTCTTGTCCGCTTGCCAACCCCCGCCGAAGGACGACCCTTGTCCGACGCCGCCATGACGCTCCGCAGCCTCCTGACGTTCCTTCTTGCGCCGCTCGCCGCGGCCGCCGCCGAGCCCGCCCAGGGACTGCATGCCTCCTTCGAGGCCGGCGGACGCACGGACCGCCGCGTCGACCGCCTGCTCGCGCTCCAAGTGCCCGCCGGCCAGCCGGTCACGCCCTGGCTGCCCGCGGGTCCGTTCAAGGCCCGCTGGGAAGGCACGGTCGAAGCCCCCGTGCGCGGCATCTTCACCCTCTGGGCCGAGACCTCCGGAAAATTCCGCCTCACCGTCAACGGGCAGGCCGCCCTGGAAGGCGCGGGCACGAAGTCGGTGCAGCTCAACAAGGGACCCAACGCGATCGTCGCCGAATTCGAGTCCGACGGAAAGACCGACGCGCATCTGCGCGCCGGCTGGGCGTCGAAGGACTTCCCGCGCGAAGCCTTCCCGCCGACCACCCTCGCGCACGCCTCGGATGAAGCCCTGACCAAGGCGCTTCGTCTGCGGGAAGGACGCGCGCTGTTCGCGAACCTCAACTGCGCCGCCTGCCACCAGGACGCGAAGTTGCCCGCCAAGGGCGCGGGCATGCCCGAATACGGACAGAATGCGCCGCTGCTCGCCGACCTCGGCGCGAAGTTCGACCGCGCCTGGCTCACGCGCTGGATTCTCGACCCGGCCTCCTTCCGTCCTCACGCGCTGATGCCCGCGGTTCTGGGCGGCCCCGACGCCGAACAGCAGGCCGCGGACCTCGCCGCCATGCTCACGCAGGGCGCCGCGCCCGCGTCCGGTCCGGCCGCCGACCCTGCCCTCGCTCCCGCCGGCGCGTCGCTCTTCGCCAACCTCGGCTGCGTCGGCTGCCACCGTCAGCCCGACGCCAAGGGCGACGACACGCTCGGCCGCATCCCGCTTTCGCACGTGCGCGCCAAGTGGCGAGACGCGGCGCTGAAGGACTACCTGCTCGACCCGGCCAAGAACTGGCCAGCCGCTCGCATGCCGCACTTCCGCCTCACCGAGGAAGAGGCCGGCCAGCTGGCCGCCTACCTGCTTACCAAGGCCCCCGCCGGCAAGCTCACGGCCAAGGAAGGCGACGCCGGGCGGGGAGCCGGACTGATCGTGGCCGCGGGATGCCTGAACTGCCACGCCGGCATGCCCGCCACGACGCAGCCCCCGCTCGCGAAGGCCGCGTCAGCCGGTGCCAAGGGCTGCCTGGCCACCGACCCGGCCGCACGAGGCAAGGCGCCGGCCTACGACCTGTCCGCGGGCGAACGCGAGGCCTTGCTGGAGTTCATGAAGTCCGACGTCGCCGCCGGACTGGCAGCGGACGTCCCCGCGGAGTTCGCCACGCGTAATCTCAAGGCCCTCAACTGCGCCGCCTGCCACGCCGTCGACGGGCGCGGCAGCGCCTGGAAGAAGGTCGACGAGGAATGCCACCAGCTGCGTTCGCTCCTGCCGCCCAAGGAGCACGTTGAAGGCGAGCCCGTGCCTGACGCGCCCGTGCCCGCCCTCACCTGGCAGGGTGAGAAACTGAAGACCGCCTGGATGACCGAGTTCATCGCGGGAAGGGTCGAGGACAAGCCGCGCTGGTGGCTGATCGGCGTTATGCCCGGATTCTCACAGCACGCGGCAGGCATGGCGCTCGGCCTCGGCCAGCAGCACGGCTTCGGCCCCAAGGACCCGGACGACCCCAAGCCCGATCCCGCGCGCATCGCCGTGGGCGAGAAACTCCTCGGCATGGACGGCGGCTTCAACTGCATCACCTGCCACGACGTCGGCGAAAAAGAGGCCACCGCCGTCTTCGAAGCTCCGGGCATCAATCTGGCCCTCTCGGCTGAGCGGCTGCGCAAGGGTCACTTCCATCGCTGGCTGCTCAATCCCAACCGCCTCGACCCCGAGACCAAGATGCCGAAGTTCGCGGACGGCGACGGCCAGACCCTGCTCACCGACCATTTCGACGGGAAGGCCGAGGATCAGTTCGAGGCCATCCGGGAATACCTGAACACGCTGAAGAAAAAGTGAGGAGGACAGGGGGCATGGGGGACGGTGCAGATAGAGGATGGGCACGGCCGCCGCAGGGTAGCCTAAGGTAGGGGGTGGCTACGCCGCGCCCTCCACTGCGGAGTGCAACGCGTAGCCCTGCCCCTGCCCCGGTTCGCCCTGCGGCGACCGGGATGCGACCAGGGATCACAGCGGCTGACCGAGGGCGGTCAGCCCTACCGGCGCGGCAAGGCCGCGAGGGGACACGGTGACACGGGGCATGGGGGAGTCGGTCGGCCGCCGCAGGGCCAGATCAGCCCCGCCTGCCCCCTAAGCCCATGGCCATCATATTTCTATCCCTGTCCCTGCCCCTGCCCTGCCCCGTCCCTGCCCCTGTCCCTGTCCCTACGTTACCCCATCCCTTTTTAAGATACCCGACGCCTAGGAACAAACTCGACTCCCGGACGGACATCTTTTGGGTAAATCCCACCCCAAACCCAGACCTATGTCACCCCAACAGAACCGTCGTTCGTTCATCAAGAACTCGGCGCTCGCGGCCGCCGCCGCGGGCCTGAGCGCCTGCAACCACTCCAACGCCCAGGGCGCCAACGGAGACCTCCGCGTCGCCGTCGTCGGCTTCAAGGGCCGTGGCGGTGAGCACATCAAGGAGATCAAGCGCCTGAAGGGCGTCCGCCTCGTCGCCCTCTGCGACGTCGACTCCGAAGTCCTCGCCAAGGGCGTGGCCGCCAACCCCGGCGTCCAGGGCTACGAGGACATGAGGAAGATGCTTGAGAACAAGGACATCGACGCCGTGTCGATCGCCTCGCCCAACCACCTCCACTCCATCCAGGGCATCTGGTCTCTCCAGGCCGGCAAGCACCTGTACGTTGAGAAGCCCCTCTCGCACAACATCTACGAAGGCCGTCAGCTCGTGGCCGCCTCCGAGAAGTATTCCAACCTGATCGTCCAGGCCGGCACCCAGAGCCGCTCCGGCGTCGGCATCCGCGCCGCCATCAAGGACGTGCACGGCGGCGTCTACGGCAAGGTCCTCGTCTCCCGCGCCATCTGCTACAAGCGCCGCAAGTCCATCGGCCCGGCCAAGAAGAACGCCATCCCCTCCACCATCAACTACGACCTCTGGTGCGGACCCGCGCCCATGGCCGAATCCGTGCGCGGCAACCAGACCGACCCGGACAACGAGACCAAGAGCCAGGGCCCGGTGCACTATGACTGGCACTGGTTCTGGAACTGGGGCGGCGGCGACCTCTGCAACCAGTGCATCCACGAGATCGACATCGCGCGCTGGTTCCTGAACGAGCCTGACGTGTCCCCGGAAGTCGTCTCCATCGGAGGCCGCTTCGGCTACCGCGACGCCGCCGAGACCCCGAACACCTTCATCTCCGTGCACAACTACGCCAAGGCGCCCCTCATCACCGAGGTGTACGGCCTGGCCAGCAGCAAGGCCAAGAACGCCGCCATGAACAAGTACGGCAAGTTCCCGAAGGCCCCTGAGATCGGCATCGTCGTCGAGTGCGAGAACGCCACCATCGTCGTGCCGGACTACAACTCCGCCGTCGCCTACGGCAAGGACGGCAAGGTCATCAAGTCCTACGGCAAGTCCGTCGAGCAGGTCGACCTCTCCGGCGGCCAGTCCGGCCACCACGCCAACTGGGTGTCGCACATCCGCAAGGGCACCAACGAGGGCATCCACGCGCCCCTGCGCGACTGCCACGTGTCCACCGCCCTCGTGCACTCGGCCAACGTCTCCTACCGCCTCGGCAAGCGTCAGACGGCCGCTGAGATCACCGCCGCGATCAAGTCGAGCGCCGGCCTCTCCGAGGCCTTCGTCCGCATGCAGGACCACCTCGGCAAGAACGGCGTGAACCTCGCCAACAGCAAGGCCGTCCTCGGAGCCGCCCTCACGCAGGACACGAAGACCGAGCTCTTCACCGGAGCCAACGCGGCCCGCGCCAACGCCGACCTCTGCGCCCGCCGCGACGGTCGCGCGCCGTTCCGCATCCCCGCCATCGGTTGAACCC
>CAZRPB010000080.1:0-8280 GCA_964601955.1 uncultured Klebsiella sp.
AGCCGGTCGACCTCGTCCTGGAACTTCTGCACCTCGCGCTGCATCTCGGGCGTGACGACGAGCGCGCCCTTCTGGACCCCGGCTCCGCCGGTGCGGGAAAGCTCGGTGATGCGGGCGTTGGCCTCCTCCAGCTTGCGCTCGATCTCGTCGAGCTTGGCCTGGTAGCGCATCGAGGCCTCGCGCTCGAGGGCGAGCACCTTCGTGAAGGGGCGGATCGAGGTGCCCTTGGAGCGCAGCTCCACCAGCTCCTCGCTGCCCGCGAGCGTCTCGAGCGCGCTGAGCGCGAAGGAGAGATTGTCATTGATGGCCTCCATCGCCACCTGGCCGCCGCCGATCTGCCGCTGACGCACCGTGAACGGGTCGAGCATGAAGTCCGAGTCGGCCACGACGAGCAGCCGTCCCGGCTTCACGGACTCCTTCAGGTGTCCGTCGGCCTTGGGCGCCGGGGCCGGCTTGCCGTCGGGGCCGGGGGCGGCCTTGGGCGGCCCGTCGGGGAAGGCAGAGGTGAACGTGCCCGTCACCGTGGCGGCCAGCACGCGCGCGCGTCCGTCGGGCTTGAAGGCCAGCGCCACCTTCTCGAACGGACCGGCGGTGGCCGAGGCCGTCGGGACGGAGCCCGCGCCCGGTCCGGTCAGCGAGACCAGCGGCGTCAGCTTCAGGCGCTTCTCCGCGCCCGAGATGAGCGCGAGCTCGCCGGCCTCCATGAAGCCTAGCTCACGCAGGTCGCTGGTGAGCGGAGAGTCGGGCGCCAGGCCCGAGGGCGGCACCGAGAAGGCGGAGGGATACTGCACCGGCTCACCGCGTGAGCCGCGGATCGCGACCGAGTTGGCCGCGTCGCCGGCGACGCCCGCCATCTCGGCGTTGACGCCCCAGCCGCGGAGCAGCGCGGGGTCGCTGGAGGCGCCCATGGCCGCCATCGGCGCGACCATGAAGGGCATGCTGCCCTGCTGGAACTTCTGGAAGCGCGAGAGCGGGTCGGCGGCCACGAAGACCGGACCTCCCTTCATCAGGAACTGGTCGACCTGGTAGGCGAGCCCTTCGGCGAGGCCGAACGGGTGGATGAGCGCGACGACCTTCACGTCCTTGGGCAGCGCGGCCTCCTGGTTGCTGAGCGTCACGACCTCGAACGTCTGCCCGAGCTCGGCGATGAGGAAGTCGGCCGGACCGCCCTGGTCCCCCTGCGGGGACGGCGCGCCGCCGAGGGGCAGCCCGCTGATGATCGCGAGCTTGGGCCTTTCCAGCCGTGAGGCCGAGGCGATCAGCTTGGTCACGTCGTACTCGAGGAAGCGTTCGCGGGAGGGGTCGAGCATCGGCACGGCCTTGACCGTGTCGGCCTGCGTGGCGGTGAGCCCGAGGTAGGCGGAGCCCTGCGGCGTGCGCATCGCGCCGAGCGCGTGGCGCTGGGCGCGCTGCTCCTCCTTGGTGTCGGGCCGGGGGTCCGTGACCGTGAGGCGCACCTTGCCGCCGGAGCGCGCGGCGTATTCGCGCAGCAGCGTCTCGACGCGGCGCGCGTAGCTCTCGAGGTAGGGGCGAAGCTTGACGTCCGAACGGCTGGCGAAGAGCTCGAGCGTGACGGGCTCCTCGAGCCCGCGCACGACCTTGAGCGAGCCGGGCGAGAGCGTGAACGTGCGGTCCTCGGTCAGGTCCCGCCGCACGTCGACGGCGCCGAAGATCAGGTTGGCGAAGAAGGCCGCGGCCAGGACGGCGAAGGCGGCGACGATGGCTTGGGTGCGTGACATCTTGGGTTCCTCCGGTTCAGCGGCGTTCGATGACGATGGCGCTCAGCCCGAGCCCGGCGAAGGCGACGGACAGGAAGTAGGCGGCTGGACGGGCGTCCAGCAGCCCGAGCGTGAAGGGCTCCAGATTGCGCCAGAGGCCGAGCCGGCGGACCTCGTCGACCGCGCCCGACGCGAGCACGCCGGAGAGCAGCTCGTCGAAGACGCCGTAGCCGACCAGGACGAGGATGAAGCAGCCGAGGAAGCCCGTGACGAAGGCGATGACCTGGCTGCGGGTGAGGGCGGAGGCGACCGCGGCCACGCCGAGGCAGGCGCCGGCGCAGAGCAGTGAGCCGACGTAGCCCGCGGCGATCACGCCCGCGTCGGGGTCGCCGAGCCAGCCGACCGTGAAGGCGACGGGCAGGGTGATGACCAGCGCGCAGGCGAGGAAGAGCCAGGCGGCGAGGAACTTGCCGAGCGCGGCCTGCCACACGGTGACCGGCCAGGTGAGCAGCAGCTCCAGCGTGCCCTGTCGGCGCTCCTCCGCCCAGAGCCGGGCTCCGGCCGCGGGGGCGAGGAAGGCCCAGAGCCACGGATGATAGAGGAAGAAGCGGTCCAGGCTGGCTACGCCGGACTCGTAGAGCCCGCCCACGAAGAACGCGAGCGACACCGCGAAGGCGTTGAAGACGGCGAGGAAGACGTAGGCGAGGGGCGTGCGGAAGAAGCCGGCGAACTCGCGGCGCAGCACCGCGCGGAAGGCGGCGGCTGCGGGGGGTCGGGCGGAAGAGGATGCGTTCATGGAAGGGGGCGGTTCAGGCGGTGAGCTGACGGAAGACGGCGTTGAGGTCGGCGCCGCGCGCGAGGAACTTCTCGCGCGACTCGTCGCAGCGGATCTCGCCGCGGGCGATGACGATCACGCGCGTGCAGAGCTCCCCGACCTCCTCGAGGATGTGGGTGGAGACGATGACGGCCTTGCGGGCGGCCATGTCCTTGAGGATGCGGCGCACCTCGTGCTTCTGGTTCGGGTCGAGTCCGTCCGTGGGCTCGTCGAGGATGAGGACCTCGGGGTCATGGATGACCGCCTGGGCGAAGCCCACGCGCATGCGGTAGCCCTTGGAGAGCGTGTCCACGTTCTGTCCCGCGACCTCGCCGAGCCGGCAGAGGTCGAGCGTGGCCCGCACGCGCTCGGCGGCGTCGTCGAGCCCGCGCAGGTCGGCGGCGAAGCGGAGGAACTCCCGGACGGTCATCTCGCCGTAGGCCGGGGCTCCCTCGGGCGAGTAGCCGAGGTGGCGCTTGGCCCCGACCGGATCTTCCGCGACGTCACGGCCGGCCACGGAGGCCGTGCCGGCGTCGGCGCGCAGGTGTCCGGTGAGGAGCTTCATCGTGGTGGACTTGCCGGCCCCGTTGGGTCCGAGGAATCCCACGACTTCGCCGCGGTCCACGGCGAAGGAGACGTCGCGCACGGCGAGGAGCTCGCCGTAGGCCTTGCGGAGGTTTTTCGCTTCGATGAGTGCCATGAGGGTAAGGTCGTTCAGCGCTGCTGCGGGGTGCCCTGCACCGCAAGGCGGATGCCGGCCTCCTGGAGCTTCTCGGCGATGCGCACCGTGAGGCGCTGGTGGAAGTCGAGCTGCCGGCGCACGTCCGCCGGGTGGTACCAGTAGATGTAGCGGACGTTGACCGACCATTCGGCGAACTCCAGCACGCTGACCAGCGGCGGATGGCGCGGGTCCGAGCCCTCGTGCCCCTCCAGCGCCTGCCGGACGATGTCGGCGGCCTGCCGGACCTTCTCGGCCGGAGCGTTGGCCTCGAGGTGCACCAGCTCCAGCGTGCGGATGAAGTCGCGCCGGGACAGGTTGACGATGGGCCGGTTGGCGAGGTCGCTGTTCGGGATGGTGAGCGTCTGCCCGTCGTTAAGCTCGATGGTGGTGGAGCGCAGGCCGAGCGCGCGCACCTTCCCCTCGTGCGAGCCGGTGTTGATGACGTCGCCGAGCGTGAAGGGCTGGTCCACGATGAGCATGGCCGCCCCGAACACGTTCTTGAGCGTGTCCTGTGAGGCGAAGCCGATGCCGATGCCGCCCGCCGCCAGCAGGCCGAGTATCGACTTCGAGATCTCGGGGTCGATGATGGAGACGGCTTTCACGCCGCCGACGAGGACGACCGCGATGCGCGTGACGGTGGCCAGCATGGGGACCAGCACGTCGTCGAGCTTGTTGTCGGTCTGGTCGGCGAGCTTCTGGGCCCAGGCGACGGGCACGGCGACCATCTGGTAGACGGAGGCGGTGTGGGCGAGGGACACCAGCAGCTTGATGGCGGGACCGGCGATGGCTTGATACTGCTCGGGGATGAGGCCCGGGTTGCGGTCCTCGTAGAAGAAGAGCGTGTAGGCGGGGATGAGGTACTGCAGGGAACGTCCGACGGCGGCGATCAGCGCCTCGATGACCGGGCTGCGGCGGAAGAGGCCGGAGATCCATCCCAGGACGCGCTTCGAGGCCCAGCCGATGGCGGCGCCCGCGACGATGTAGGCGAGGGCCATGGCGATGAGGTTGGTGTCGAGGGGCGCCGCGGCGGCCGCGGTGGCGGGCTCAGTCTGTGCGAGCAGGGTCATGCGGGTCGCGGGGGAGGGGTCGTTGGACTTAGCCGGGTGCCGTCCTGATTTCAAGCGTCGCCGAACGCCCAATCCGCTTGAAGCGGGGGAGGGGCTCCGCCACGCTGGGCCGAGGCATGAGCGAATCCCCAGAAAAGCCCTCCGGCCGGCCCGTGGTGCTCACCTGCGCGCAGCCGACCGGGAGGCTCCACCTGGGCAACTATCTGGGGGCGGTCCTGAACTGGGGCCGCATGCAGGACGACCATGAGTGCTACTTCGGCATCGTGGACCAGCACGCCATCACCGTGCCCACGGTGCCGGCCGAGCTCCGGGAGAACACCTATTCCTGCCTGGCCCAATACGTGGCCTGCGGCCTGGACCCGGCCCGCAGCCGCCTCTTCGTGCAGTCCCACGTCCTCGGCCACACCGAGCTGGCCTGGGTGCTGGGCTGCCTCTGCCCGCTGGGACAGCTGGAGCGCATGACCCAGTTCAAGGACAAGTCGCGCAAGCAGCAGAGCGTCGACGCCGGACTGCTCTACTACCCGGTGCTGATGGCCGCCGACATCCTGCTCTACAACGCCTCGCTCGTGCCGGTGGGCGACGACCAGAAGCAGCACCTCGAGCTGGCCCGGGACCTGGCCCAGAAGTTCAACCACCGCTACTCGGAGACCTTCCGCGTGCCCGAGCCCTTCATCTCCAAGGTCGGCTCCCGCATCATGTCGCTGCAGGATCCCGGGGCCAAGATGTCCAAGTCCGACCCCAATCACGCCGCCACGGTCTTCATCACCGACCGGCCGGAGGACGTGCGCCGCAAGGTCATGTCCGCCGTCACGGACTCAGGATCCGAGGTGCGCGCCGGAGACGACAAGCCCGGCGTGACCAACCTGCTCTCCATCCTGTCCGCCTGCACGGGGCGTCCGGTGGCCGCCCTCGAATCCGAGTTCTCCGGCAAGGGCTACGGCGACTTCAAGAAGACCGTCGCCGACGCGGTCGTCGCCACGCTCGATCCCGTCCGGATCCGCTACGACGAGCTCATCAAGGACAAGGGCGAGCTCACGCGCATCCTCAAGGCCGGCGCCGAGCAGGCGCAGGCGACCGCCTTCCGCACGCTCTCCAAGGTCCACCGCAAGGTGGGCTTCGTGGAGCGGCCCCGCTGAACCTTCCTCCGACCCATGCTCACCCGCGACCTCGAAAAGCTCCTGAAAGAGAAATGGTTCCTCGTGGCGGCCGACTTCATCGCCGTCGTCGCCGTGCTCAGCCTCGGGCTGGACCCCCATGACGCCTACGAAGGCTTCCTCGCCGTGCTGGGGATCCTCGGCGCCTCGCTCATCGTCGTGGTGCCGGTGATGCAGGACGGCGGAGGCCGCGCCGAGCGTCTCGCCGAACAGGCGCGCCTCCGGGCCGCGCTCAAGGAGGAGATCGACCAGCTGCGCGACGACTTCCGCACGGGAGTGGAGGCCGCCGCCCGCCGCGCCGCCGACGCCGAGGCCGGAGCGCGCAAGGCGGGCGAGGCCGCCGCGGCGGCCGTCGCCCAGCGCGCTTCGTCCGAGATCAACGCGCTCAAGTCGGCGTTGGAAGGCCTCAAGGGCGAACTCACGGCGTTGTCGCAGTCGCTGGAGGACAAGGGGGCCGACGACGAGCTCAACGCCCGCGTCGACTCCCTCGCCGCCGCCGTGCGCGGCGCCGTCGCCGACGTCGAGGAGGTCTCCTCGGAACTCACGCTCCTTAAGGAGAAGGCCCCTTCGTCCGAGGACATCGTCAAGGACGTGAAGAAGGAGCTCAAGAAGTCCGCGTCCGCGCTCGCCGAGCGCATCGATGACCTCGCCGGCCGCGTCGAGGCGCTCGCCGCGCGCGCTCCTTCCTCCGCCGCGCCCGTCCCGCCACAGGCCGAGGCCGACGCGGAAGACGAGGAAGAGGAGGAGCCGTCGCCGGCCGCTCCTGCAAAGGCCGAGGCCGACCCCGGACTTTTCGAGGAGGAGCCCGGAGAGGAGGCCACTGCGCCCACGGCGAAGGCGGCCGAAGGGCAGGGCACCTCCCTCACCATCAACCTGATGATCGGCATCGGCAACAAGCCGTTCGTGCGAGGCAGCGGGCCCGGGCTCAGCGCCGACAAGGGCGTCCCCATGAACTTCCTGGGCATCGGCCGCTGGCAGTGGACCTGTCCTCAGCCGGACGCGGCCGCCACGGTCGAAGTCTGGAAGAATGACCAGACCCCCCTGGGCGAGCCGGTCCATCTCCCAGGAGGCGAGCCGGTGGAGCTGGACGAAGGGCATTTCGGCGGGGCCTGAGCATGCCGGGGGCGCGGACGATCGGCCTGCTGCTGTCCGCTTGGGCCGTGGGCGCTTCCGCCGCCGAACCGCCGCCGCCTGAGCCTCCGCGCGTCTTCTTCGCCGAGCCCCGCATCGCCACCGTCGTCGGCGAGCGTCAGCCCGAGGTCAGCTTCGCGATGGCCCACCTGTCGGCCCTCGACCGCTATCTTGAATATGTCGTCGGCGCCGCGCCGCCGCAGGGCTCGGGCGCCCGGGTCGAGCTTGCGGACGTCGTCGGCCGGCCCGACGTGGAAGCACGGGCGGCGGCCGGACACATGCTGATCGTCGTCCGACCGGGGGAGACGCTGGCCTTCGCCGATCGCTGCGCCGAGGCGGCCGCCCGCGCCTGGCTGGGTCGCGTCGCGCTCTCGGCCGGCGTCGCGCCGGCCGCCGAGCCGTGGCTCGTGCAGGCCCTCGCCGCCGAGTCCCTCGTGCAGCTGCGCCCCGCGCTGGCCGACCTCTGGCTCCGTGAGGCCTCCCTTTCACCCGCGCCCGCCTACGCCGAACTGGCCGCGGGCAGGGCCTCCATGCGTGAGGCGTTCCTGCTCTGGCGCTGCCTCAGGCAGGAGCTGCCGGGTCCCGAGGCCGTCGCCGCGCTCCCGGAGATGGCCCGCGGCCGGAGGTTCGCCGCGCTGCTCGCCGCCCGGTCGCGCGACCCTGAGGCGTGGTGGCCGTTGCGCCGGTCGGAGCTCCTGCTGTCGCGCTCCCCCGTCTCCCTCGGCATGAGGGAGTCCTCCGAGGCCTTGGACGACATCGCCGCGTTCGTCTTCGACCTGGGCGCCGGAGACGCCGTGTTCACCGGACCGGAGATCGTGCCGCACCGGCGGCTCGCGGCCGTCAGGCAGGGCGTCGAGACGCGCCTCCGAGGACTTCGCCGCGAAATCATCCGGCAGAATCCCGTCTACCACAACGCCTGGCGTTCGCTGGGCCTCTGGCTCGAGCGTTTCCAGGACGCCGAGCCCGTAGAACTCGAGGCGCTCTGGCGCCAGTTCGAGCGGGAGAGGAAGGACGCAAGGTCCCTCCAGTACGAGGTCGAGACAGCGCTCAGGGCCGCGGGCGGCTGAATCAGCGGCCGTCCCCGCGAGGGCTCACGGTCTTCTGCAGCATCTGGTCGGCCAGGGTGACGCGGAAGAGTGAGAGGGCGAGCCAGAGCACGCCGGAAAGGCAGGCGGAGCAGTAGGCCGCGCCGAGGAGGACGGCGGTCGGGCCGGATTCGGACCAGGGGACGTGCTTCTTGAGCACTCCGGTCATCCACACGAAGAAGACGGCGGTGATCACCAGGTCGATGATGACTCCCTGACGGGTGACCAGCTTGGGCTTCATGTTGTCCATGGGGCTTCCATTGGGTGGACCGCCCGCCCGCCTGTCAATCCGCCGCATCTAATCCCTTGCCACCGAGGGTGGGCCGTTCACCCTGCCGGCCCCGGAGGCCCGCGTCAGGCGCCGGTTTTGCCGCAATAAAACATGGCCGAAGAGCTCAAGGACACCCTCAACCTCCCCGTCACCGACTTCCCGATGCGCGCCGGCCTCGCCGAGCGCGAACCTGTCCGGGTGGCGCACTGGGACCGCACCGGCCTCTATGCGCGCATCCAGGCCGCCCGCGCCGGGCGTCCCGCCTTCGTGCTGCACGACGGCCCGCCCTTCACCAACGGCGACGTCCACATCGGCACCG
>CAZRPB010000081.1:0-8236 GCA_964601955.1 uncultured Klebsiella sp.
TCCGCCAGATCGAGGCCAAGGCGCTCCGCAAGATGCGCCATCCGACGCGCATGCGCCAGCTGCAGGGCATGTTCGAGGGCGAGCTGGACACGTCCGGCCCGGGCTTCGACCACTTCGTCTCGGAGGACGACCGCGGCGACCAGTCGCCGGGCGTGCTCACCGGCGGACAGCAGCCCGGAGGCAACCTCGCGGCGTTCATCAACAAGCCGCCGCAGGAACCCGGCCAGCGTCCGTGAGGATCGCGGCGCTGCTGGGAGCGGCGCTGCTCGCCGGGTGCGCTTCACGCACGGCGCCCTCGCCGACGGCGGCGACCGCCGAGCCGGCGCCTCCGCCTTTCACCCGCCTGCCCGGCTCTCCTACCAGCGCGCGGGTGGGCTTCGTGGAACCCGTGAGGGACGGAGCCTCCCGCTGCACGGTCGCCCTGGCGCCCGGAACGGCTCTCAGGACCGGAGAGCTGCTGGTGAGCCGGGACCGCTCGCTGCGGCCGACGGCGCTGATCGAGGTCGAACAGATCCTGGGACGCTCGGCGCTGGCCCGCATCCGGCGCGGGCGGCCGGGGCCCAAGGACGAGGCCGTGCGGCCCGCCGGCGAACTGCAGCAGCTGGCGGACGCCCTGCCCCCCGCTCCCGGCACTTGACCATCGGCACGGGCGCACCCACGTTCGCTCCATGCTTCAGGCTGGAATCGTCGGGCTGCCCAATGTGGGCAAGTCCACCCTCTTCAACGCGCTCACCCGCTCCCGCAAGGCCGAGGCGGCCAACTATCCGTTCTGCACGATCGAACCCAACGTCGGGGTGGTCGAGGTGCCGGACGTGCGGCTCAGGGAGCTGCAACGCATCGCCGGCACCAAGGTGGTGATCCCCGCCGCGATCGAGTTCGTCGACATCGCCGGCCTCGTTGCGGGCGCCTCCAAGGGCGAAGGTCTCGGCAACAAGTTCCTCGCCAACATCCGCGAGGTCGACGCGGTGGTGCACGTCGTGCGCTGCTTCGACAACGACGACATCGTGCACAACATGGGCAAGGTCGACCCGGTGCGTGACATCGGCGTCATCGAGACCGAGCTCATCCTCGCCGACATCCAGTCGGCCGAGCAGCAGCTCGACCGCAACCAGAAGAAGCTCAAGTCGCAGGACAAGGAGGCCGCGGCCAACGTGGACCTCCTCACCCGCCTGATCGCCCACCTCAACGAGGGCCGCCCCGCCTCCTCGCTCTCGGTCAAGGACGATGAGCGACCCCGCCTGAAGACCTTCGGCCTGCTGTCCGGCAAGTCAGTGCTCTACGCCTGCAACGTCGCCGAGTCCGACCTCGCCGACCCTTCCGCCAACCGCCACGTCGCCGCCGTCCGCTCCCACGTGGCGAATCTCCATGGCGCCGGGACGGTCGTCATCTGCGCCCAGGTCGAGGCTGAGCTCTGCGACCTGCCGCCCGAGGAGGCTTCCGAATACCTGACGTCCCTGGGGGTGAAGGACTCCGGCGTGTCCGACCTCATCCGCGGCGCCTACCACCTGCTCGGCCTCGCCACCTACTTCACGGCGGGCGAGAAGGAGGTCCGCGCCTGGACGTTCCGCCAGGGCATGACCGCGCCGCAATGCGCGGGGGTCATCCACACCGACTTCGAGAAGGGCTTCATCAAGGCCGAGGTGGTCTCCTACGACGACCTCGTCCGGCTGGGATCGGTCGCGGCCGCAAGGGACGCCGGCAAGTACCGCCTGGAAGGCAAGGATTACCTCTTCCAGGACGGGGATGTGGCTCTTTTCAGGTTCGCCAACTGAGCCGGCAAGAGCCCGTTCGCCTTGCCAAAGGCGGGCTCCCCGCAACCATGGGTGACGGTGCCTGTCCTACCCTTCATGAGGTCCCTCATTCTACTGGCCCTGCTCATGGCGGGAACCGCGCACGCGGCCGAACGGCCCAACATCGTGCTGGTCATCGGCGAGGACATGGGACCCGACACGGGAGCCTACGGATGCAAGGACGCCATCACCCCGAACATGGACCGTCTCGCACGGGAGGGCGCCCTCTTCTCCCGGGCCTTCACGCATGCGGGCGTCTGCGCTCCCAGCCGGAGCGGCATGGTCACGGGACAGTACCCGCTCAAGTACGGAGCCCAGAACATGCGCTCCGTGGTGATCGACCCTCCCCGGCCGTTCACTGAGAAACTCCGCTCTGCGGGCTACCACGTGATGTGGCCGGGGAAGACTGACTTCCAAGGAGTCCCCGAGAAAGACCTGGCCGACGACCGGAAGAACTGGGTCAACCCCTCGAACCGGGCCGCCGGCCCCCTGACCGCCAAGCCCAAGCAGCCCTTCTTCGCGTACTTCAACGACACGGTCAGCCACGAAAGCCAGGTGCGGGCTTCCGACTCCGACCATGCGAGGAACACCTCCGCGCTCAAGGACTCCGACCGTCGCGACCCCGCCAAGGTCGAGCTGCCTCCCTTCTACCCCGACACGCCCGCGGTCCGCCGCGAGGTCGCCCACTACCATGAGCTGGTGACCGCGGTGGATTACTCCCTGGGACGGGTCCTCGACTGGCTGAAGGCCCATGACCTCGAGAAGAACACGATCGTGATCCTCACGGGCGACCATGGTCGCGGCATGCCCCGCTTCAAGCGTTCGCCCAAGGACACCGGAACCCGCGTGCCCCTCATCGTGCGCTGGCCGGGCGTCATCCCCGCCGGCACGGTACGGGAGGATTTCGCCAGCTGGATCGACTTCGCCCCGACGGCCCTGACCCTCGCCGGCGTACCGGTGCCAGCGGATTATGACGGGCGCTGCTTTCTGCCGACCCCGGTGAGGGAGGCGAGGTACGTCCACTCCTTCCGGGATTACATGGATGAAAGCTTCGACCGCGTCCGCTCGGTGCGCGACGCCCGCTTCCGCTACGTGCGCAATCTCGCCCCCGGCGTCGACGAGGCCGGCAAGGTCGCCTATCAGGAGGTCGGACAGACGATGCACGAGCTTCGCCGCGTGCAGTCCGAAGGGAAACTCACGCCGGTGCAGGCGCTCTATTTCGCCACCGACCGCCCCAAGGAGCAGCTCTTCGACACGCTCGCCGACCCGTGGGAGACGAAAGACCTCGCCGGCGATCCGGCGCATGCGGCCAAGCTCGCCGAACTGCGCGCCGAATGCGACCGCTGGATCGCCCACTGCGGGCCCAAGGGCGAGATGAGCGTCCCGGAACTGGTCGCCAAGGGCGTGATCAAGCCCCGTGATCCCGGCTATGAGGAACGCGCCAAGACCGGCAAGGTCGGAGGTGCGCCTCGCAAGAATTCCAAAAAGTGACTTCACCCATGAAACCCTCCCTGCTCACCCTCACCGCCGCCGCGCTGCTCTGCGCCTGCAAGCCCGAACCCAAGGTATCGCGTTACGAAGCCGCGCCCGAGCCGACGGCAGCAGCCAAGCCGGCCGCTCCCGCGGTCCAGGCGCCCGCCCCCGCCGCGCCCGCCATGCAGGCTCCGGCTTCGATGAAAGCGGAGGCCGCGGGCTTCAGCGCGCCCAAGTGGGCCGCCCTGCCCGCCGGCTGGTCAGTCGGGCCCGAGAACGCCATGCGGAAAGGAACCTTCATCGTGCCCGGTCCGGACAGCTCCAAGGCCGAACTTGCGGTCACCGTCTTCCCAGGCAGCGTCGGGGGCCTGACCGCCAACGTGAACCGCTGGCGCGGCCAGATCGGCCTGCCGCCCGCGGACGAGGCCTCCATCCGGGCCTCCGCCCAGGAGGCCAAGGTGGGACCTGACTCCGGCATGCGCTTCATCATGAAGTCCGGTGACGGCGCCAAGGCGACCGACGCCGTCATGGTCCCGAAGGGCGGCTCGACCTGGTTCCTCAAGCTCAGCGGCGACGCCAAGGCCGTCGAGTCCGCGGGCGCCGCCTTCGTGAAGTTCATCGCCGACTCCCAGCTGCCGTGAACGACCGGCCCCGTACGATGGGTGCGCGTCTCCTCGACATCCTGGCCTCGCTGAGGCTCACGGTCGCGCTCCTGGTCCTCTCGATGCTGCTCGTGCTGCTGGGCACCCTCGAGCAGGTGCATTGGGGCGTGTGGCACGTGGCCGATGAATACTTCGAGTCCTGGGTCACCTTCTACCCCATCGACCCCACCGCCGCCGCCCGTCTGCCCATCCCGGGAGGTTTCCTGCTCGGCGCGCTGCTGCTGGCCAACCTGGGCTTCGCCCACTTCCGCCACTTCCGGAGCGGCTGGAAGCATCTCGGAGTCGCCATGACCCACGGAGGCCTCCTGCTGCTCCTCGCCGGCGGATTCGTGACCGCGATCTACCAGCAGGAGTCCGCGATGATCATCCCCGAAGGCGAGTCCCGCGACTATTCGGAGGCGTTCCGCGAATACGAGGTCGCCTTCGTCGAGAAACGCAAGGGCGCCAAGGACGCCGTCATCGCCGTCCCGGACGGCATCCTCCGTCGGACGCTCGGCTCAGCGGAGAAGGACATGTCCCGTGAGATCGCCCTCGAGGGCACGCCGTTCACCCTCTTCGTCGCGGAATACCTTCCCAACGCCCGGCTTCGTGCCGCGTCGCAGCAGCAGGAAGGACGTCCGGCCAAGACCTCGCACGGCCTGGGCAAGCAGTTCGACCTCAGCTACGTACCCCTCAAGGAGAGCTACGATGACAACGACCCCAACATGCCCTTGGCGATCGTGGAAGTGCGCGAACGAGGCAACCCGGTCGCTGGCTTCCTGCTCGGCGCCGGCCTGACCGAGAGCTTCCCGCCGCAGTCCTTCGACCATGCGGACCGCACGTTCGAGCTCAGCCTCCGGCGCGCCCGCAGCTACCATCCGTTCACGGTCAGCCTGCAGAAGTTCACCCATGAGAAGTATCCCGGCACCGAGACGCCGAAGCGGTTCGCGAGCGACGTCACGGTCAGGGAGGCCGGCGGCGCCGAATTCTCCTACCACATCTCGATGAACGATCCGCTGCGTCACGCCGGACTGACTTTCTTCCAGTCCAGCTTCGGACGCACCAAGGACGGCGTCGACCAGACGGTGCTCCAGGTGGTCCGCAATCCGGGCGCCTGGATTCCCTACGTCTCCGTCGGAATCATGTCCCTCGGCCTGCTCTACCAGTTCGGCTGGTCGCTGACCGTGTTCCTCCTTAACCGCGGCAAGCGCGCCGCCACGGCCGCGGCGGCATTGTGCCTGGCGGTCGGCTCGCTCGACGCCGCGCCGGTCGACACCGACAAGCTGGGCGAAATACCCGTCCAGAGCGGGGGACGCGTGGTGCCCTTGGAGACGCTGGCCAGCGGTTCGCTCCTGCAGATGCGCTCCCGCCGCGAGATCCGCCTCAGCGCGACCGAGGCCGCCGCCTTCGGCAAGAAGCCTTCCGCCTGGACCGCTGAAGAGAAGGCGGCCGTCGCCAAGGAACTGCCGGGTGTGGACGCCAAGGTCCAGGAATCCCTCGAGAGACGGCCGGTCAGCGTCCGGGGAAGCTCGGTACGGGCGGTCGACTGGCTCATCGAGGTCGCCTTCCGTCCCCACGTGGCGCGACAGCTGCCCACCTTCCGCATCGAGCACCCCGTCGTGCTCAAGATCGTCGGGCGTGACGCCGAGAAGGGCCTGTTCGCCACCTGGGATGACATCCTGAAGAACAGCGAGCGGCTCACCGCCGCCGCCGCCAAGGCCCGGCGACGCGCCGCGGCCGACCGTGACGCCGAGGACCGGGCCCTGGTCCAGCTCGAGACGGCCGCACGCCAATACGCGGCGCTCAGCATGACCTTCGCTCCCGGCGACCTGCCTCCCGACATCCTGCCTCAGCGCGAATACGACGCCTGGGTCTCCTCCCTCTCCCGCGCCTTGTCCGAAATGAACGCGAGCAAGGAGAAGGGAGGGAGTCCGACCGCCTTCGATCCCAAGCTGCAGGAGACCGTCAAGAGCTTCGTCGAGCGCTACCAGGAATTCGCCGCGCAGGGCGTCATCGGCATCGTGCCCCCCAAGGACACCGCCGCGGACACGCGGTGGGACAATCTCGGCGCCTCCCTGCTGGCCGTCGTCCAGGACCGTGAGAAACATCGTGCCGGACTCGGTCCCGACGGCGTGCTCACCCGCTACGCGGCCTTCGCGGCCGGCTGGCGCGACGGCAACGACGACCTCTGCGCCACCCAGGTCTCCGCCCTCTCCGCCTCGCTCCGCGGCCCTTGGTCGGAGAAAGTCGACGCTGAGGCGACGTTCGGCCGCCTCCAGCCCTTCTACTGGATGCTGATCGCCTACTTCATCGTCGGCGCGCTGGTCACCGCCCATTGGCTGACCGGCAGGGACCGCCTGCGCGCGTTCGCCACCGGCGCCGGCTGGCTGCTCTTCGCCCTGCACACGGGCACCCTGCTCTACCGCATGTGGCTCCACGGCCGTCCTCCCGTG
Organism: uncultured Klebsiella sp.; assembly: GCA_964601955.1. GTDB lineage: Bacteria > Verrucomicrobiota > Verrucomicrobiia > Opitutales > UBA953 > UBA953. Next base: position 6,358 of record CAZRPB010000081.1, read on the forward strand.
ACGAACCTCTACTCCTCCGCGGTCTTCGTGGCTTGGGGTGCGGTGCTGCTCGGCCTGATGATCGAACGCGTCTGGCGCAACGGCATCGGAACCTGCGCCGCCGCCGTCAGCGGATTCCTCTCGCTCATCGTCGCCCACAACCTCGGTCTCTCCGGCGAGGACAACCTGGAGAGCGTCCGTGCGGTCCTGGATTCGAACTTCTGGCTCTCGACGCACGTGACCATCGTCACGCTGGGCTATTCCGCGACCTTCGTCGCCGGCCTGCTCGGAGCCCTGCACCTCGTGCTGCGCGCTGTCCAGCCCGGCTACGCCGCCGGAGACGCGGTGGCCCGCTCAGCCTACGGCATCCTCGCCTTCGCCACGTTGGCGAGCTTCGTCGGCACCATGCTCGGCGGCATCTGGGCCGACCAGAGCTGGGGTCGCTTCTGGGGCTGGGACCCCAAGGAGAACGGCGCCATCCTCATCGTGCTCTGGTGCGCAGTCTGCCTGCACGCCCGCTGGGGCGGCTTGGTCCGCCGAGAAGGCCTCATGCAGCTGCTGGTGCTCGGCAACATCGTCACGGCCTGGTCCTGGTTCGGCACCAACCTGCTCGGGGTCGGGTTGCACAGCTACGGTTTCACGGAACAGGGCGCCTTCTGGCTCTACGGCGTGTTCATCCCCTCGCAGCTCCTGCTCGCCGCCCTCGGCTGGCTCCCGGCACGCAACCGGCAGCTACCCGCATGAACGCGGGGCGGCACGGCTTCTGGTTCTGCGTGAAGTCGCGTCCGCGCCAGGAATCCGTCGCCGCCCGAAATCTCGCCTCCCTCGGAGGCGTCGAAGTGCTCATGCCCAGGGTGCGCCGACGCCGGCTGGGCCATGACGGACCGAAGCACGTGGTGGAACCCCTATTTCCGGGATACCTTTTCGCCCGCTACGAGCCCGAGGAATCCCACGGGCCCGTGCGCAGCACGCGCGGGGTGCTCCACGTGGTGACCAAGGCGGGCCAGGCCGTGAAAGTGGATGATTCGGTCATCGCCGAGCTGCGGAATCTGGGGCCGGACGCCACGCTCACGCTTGAAGACCCTCTGCCCGAGGTCGGAAGACGCGTGCGCATCATCCGCGGCGTATTCGAAGGGGGTGAAGGCGAGGTGCTTCGCCTCGCCCCGCCGCAACGTCGTGTCGCCATACTCATGTCCCTGCTCGGCTCCGATCAGCCCGTCGAACTCTCCCTCGACGACGTCGAATCCCTGCCGGACGAAACCTGATCTCCCGCCCCTGCCCCTGTCCCTGCCCCTGTCCCTTATCCATGATCCTCGACCGACTTTCAGGGTCCGCCGCCTACGAATCCCTGCATCCTCTCTTCCCCAAGGCCTTCGCCTATCTGCGCGCGTTCGACACGTCGACGGCGGACGGAAAATATGAACTGCAGGGACAGGATCTGGTCGCGATCGTCCAGCGCTACACGACGGCACCGTCGGCCGACAAGCTTTGGGAGGCCCATCGGACCTACGGCGACATCCAGGTCGTGTATGAAGGCCTTGAGCTGTGCGGCCATGCCGACCAGCGCACCCTCACGGTGACCAGACCCTACGACGCCGAGAAGGACGTCGAGAAATACGCCGCACCGACGGATCCGACGGCCCTCCTGAGCCTGGGCCGCGGCAATTTCGCGGTCTTCCATCCGCAGGACGGACATCAGCCGGGCGTCCTCATCGGCGCGCCGGCCGAAATCCTGAAGGTCGTCATCAAATTTCGCCTCCAACCATGAGAAACACGACCGCCATCCTCTCCGCCCTGCTCATCGCAGTCTCCGTCGTCCGGGCCCAGCAGTCCGCGGATGTCGAGCGCATCTCCGACGTCATCTACACGAAGCATGACGGGGTCGCGCTCACGATGGACG
>CAZRPB010000082.1:0-4174 GCA_964601955.1 uncultured Klebsiella sp.
TTAGAATAAAACCAGACTATTGGAACGGCCGCTCAGGGCAGTTCGGCCAGCCGGGCGCAGACTTCGTCGATCAGGAAGGCAGGGGTGGAGGCCCCGGCGGTCACGCCCACGGTCCGGTAGCGGCCCACGGCGGCCAGATCGAGCTCAGCGGCCGTCTCGACGTGGAAGCAGGGCAGCCCCTCGCGTTCGACGAGGCTGGCCAGCTTGACGGTGTTGGCCGAATGGCGTCCGCCGATGACCACGACGGCCTCGCAGCCCTGCTTGCGCAGCTCCACGACGTCGGACTGCCGATCCTTGGTGGCGCCGCAGATGGTGTCGAAGACGAGGGCCGAAGGGACGCGGCCGCGCAGGCGTGCCGCGAGCCGCTCGAACTCGTCGGTGAACATGGTGGACTGGGACACCATGCAGACCTTGTCGCCCAGGTCCGGCAGGGCGTCGATGTCGGCTTCGTTGGAGATGACGTGCCCCCTGCCCTCGGCGTATCCCATGAGGCCGATGACCTCGGGGTGCCTGGGGTCGCCGAAGATGACCGTGGTGAAGCCCTTCTTGGCGTGCAGGCGCACCTTGCCGGCGATGATGCCGACGTCGGGACAGGTGGCGTCGCGGAACTCCAGGCCGAGCGACTTCAGGTATTCGCGACGCTCGGGAGAGATCCCATGCGCCCGCACGACCATGACGGCCTCCGGCGCGGTCCTGGCGTCGACCTGCACCTTGGATTCGCTGCGGTAGTCGCCGACCTCGCGGATGCCCTCGCCGGTGAGCACCTCCATCATCTGGCGGTTGTGGATGAGGGGGCCGTCGGTGTAGACGGGGTGACGGCCCTTGCGGGCGTACTCGCGGGCGATGTCGATCGCGCGCTCGACGCCCCAGCAGAAGCCCGCCGACTTGGCCCGGATGACCTTCATCACGGCCAAGGTGTCCGCCGGGCGGAGGGGTTCAAGCAAAGTCGGCCGCCGGCGGCCTCAAGGGGCGGAAACGCCCCAGACCTCGGCCTCGATGTAGTCGTTGGTCGGCGAGGAGGAGTTGCCCTTGGAATGAAAGCGCACGTAGCGGCCCTTGACGGCGGAGACGGGGATCACCCTGCCCTCGTGGGACTCGAAGTAGCAGAAGTCCTTGCCCTTGCCGAAGCCCAGCTCGCCCTCGGCGTCGTTGTTGTAGACGGTCGTGACGTCCTTCTTGAAGTCCTTGTCGTCGGAGATCTGGACCACGACGTTGAAGTAGACGCGCGGCTCGCGATGGAAGTGCCAGAGGGCGATGGCGTGGATCGCCGCGCTCTTGCCCAGGTCGACCTGCATCCACTGGTGGCCGCGGGGCAGCTCGACCTCGAAGCCCTCCTCGCCGCCCTTGTCACCGTCGGTGAGGAAGGAGAAGTCGCCGGCGTTGGCTTCGCGGGCGCTGGAGGTGACGGGCCGTCCGAAGGCGAGGTTCTTGGCGTCGGCGGGCACCTTCGGGAGGGCGCGCGGGCCCTTGGCCACGGGCTCGAGGTTGGAAACCTTGACCGGACGCGGCGTGCCCAGCGCGACCGACTTGGGCAGGACGAGAGGCAGGGGCTTGTCCTCGGCGGCAACGGCGAGCGGGAGGACGAGGAGGCAGAGCAGCGTGGACTTCATGGGGATGGAAGATGAGACAACTCCGAAGCACCCGGGTTTCAAGCCTTGGGAGCCTCGAGGGTGCGCACCCTCCGGTGGCGCAGGGGGAAACGGAGGGTCACGGCCGTGCCCGACCCCGGGGTGCTGCGGATGTCGACCGTGCCGCCGTGGGCCCGCATGATGCGGAGGAGGATGAGCATGCCGACGCCGGCGCCGGAGCCCTTGGTGGTGTAATAGGCGTCGAACACGCGGGTGAGGCGCTCGACGGGGATGCCGACGCCCGTGTCACGGACCTCGACCGACACCCATTCGTCGTCGTGCGCGATGGCCACGTCGATCTCGCCGCCGCGGTCCATGGCCTCGAGCGCGTTCTTGAGTACGTTGAACAGCGCCTGCTTGACCTGGTTGCGGTCGCCGAGGATCGGCGGCACGCCCGAGGCGACGTCGACGGAGACGCGGACGCCGAGCTGCTCCATCTGGTCGCGCAGGAGGGCGACCGCGTCGGCCACGACGGCGACGAGGTCGGTGTCGGCCAGCACGGGCGGCGCGGGCCGCACGGCCCCGAGGAAGTCCCGCACGATGCCGTCGAGCCGGGCGATCTCGGAACGGCAGACGGCGGCGGACTCCCGCACCTTGCGGGCGGAGGGGGAGTCGCCGAGCTTGGCGGCCTCGCGCTCGAGCAGCTGAAGATGGATGCCGATCGCGTTGAGGGGATTGCCCACCTCGTGGGCCACGCCTGCGGCGAGGGTGACGATGGAGTCGATGCGTTCGCTCTCCACGCGGTCCTCGGTCTGCACGCGCTCGGCGGTGACGTCGCTGAGCACGGCCACGCGGCGGGCCAGCTCAGGGGACTGGGAGTCGCTGACACGCGCGAGGTGCAGCCGGAGCACGCGCGACTCGGGGTAGCGCACCTCGACCTCGCGGGAGAGGGCCGCCGAATCGACGGGCAGGTCGAGCGCCGCCGCCAGGTCGGGGGCCAGACGGCGCAGGTCGGGCCGGCCCTCGGGCTCGGAGGGAAATCCGAGCAGATGGGCCGCGGAGGCGTTGGCGTATTCGACCGTGCCGTCGTGAGAAAGCACCAGCACCCCCTCGCGCAGGGTGTCGAGCACCGTCTCCATGAGGTCCCGCTCACGCTCGAGGCGCCGGGCCAGGATGGCGAGGTTCTGGGCGTCGAGGTCGTCGATGCGGCCGAGGACGCGGTCAAGGGGGCTGGAGCGGCGGCGGCTCATCGTTTCTGGAGCCGTGCGGCGACCTCGGCGACCAGCAGGCGGGCGACCTCGGTCTTTGAGGCCGGACCGAGCTGACGTCTGAAGCCGTCGCGACCGACCAGCGTGATCGTGTTCTCCTCGGAGCCGAAGGCGCCCTCCGCACCGGCCACGGAATTGGCGGCGACCAGGTCGACGCCCTTCCGATCCAGCTTGGCCCGTGCGTTGGCTTCGACGTCCTCCGTCTCGGCGGCGAAACCGACCAGCACCTGGTCAGGACGGCGACGGGCAGAGAGGGCCGTGAGGATGTCAGGCACCGGCTCCAGCTCCACCGTCATGCCGCGCCCGTCCTTCTTGAGCTTGGAAGGCTGACGTGACGCCGGGCGCCAGTCGCTGACGGCGGCGCACATGAGCAGGACGTCGCAGGGGCCGAAGAGCGCGTCCGTCTGGCGCAACATCTCCTCGGCGGTCACCACCGGGTAGAGCATCACCCCCGCCGGTTCGGGCAGGGAGACCGGGCCGGAGACCAGGTCGACCGTCCATCCGGCCGCACGGGCCGCGGCGGCCAGGGCATAGCCCATCTTGCCCGAGGACGGATTGCTGATGAAGCGCACCGGATCGAAGAATTCGCGCGTGGGACCCGCGGTGATGAGGCAGCGGACGGCCATCGGGGAGGATGATGGCGGCGGAGGAGTCCGAGGGCGAGCGTGAAGGCGTCCTTTGGCGCTTCCCACCGGCCCCGGGTGCGGCCAGATTGCCCCTCAGATGGACATCTACCTGGCCACCGGCAATGCGCACAAGGCGGAGGAGTTCGGCCGTCTCTTCGCGCTTGCGGGCATGCGGAGGATCAAGGTCCGCTCGGCCAAGGAGCTCGGCGGCATGCCTTTCGTGGACGAGAGCGCGGGCACCTTCGTCGGCAACTGCCGGCTCAAGGCCGAGGCGCTGCTGAGGATCGTGCCGCCGAAATCATGGGTGCTGGCCGACGACAGCGGACTGTGCTGCGACGCCCTGCAAGGCGGCCCCGGGGTGGATTCGGCCGTCTATGCGGGAACGGGAGCGACCGACGCCCAGAACCGGGCGAAGCTCCTGACGGCGATGAAGGACGCTCCGCCCCACCGTCGCGGAGCACGCTTCGAATGCCACCTGCTGCTCCTCGGCCCCAACTGGACTGACGTCAAGTTCGTCGGGCAATGCTGGGGCAAGATCCTCGAGGCCGAGGCGGGCAGGGAAGGCTTCGGCTACGACTCGCTCTTCGTGCCCGCGAATCATGACCGCACCTTCGGCCAGCTCAGCGCGGCCGAGAAGGACGCGGTGAGCCACCGGGCCAAGGCCTTCGCGCAGCTGACCGACTGGCTCCGCGAGAACGGCTACGGCAGGTGA
>CAZRPB010000082.1:4274-8182 GCA_964601955.1 uncultured Klebsiella sp.
CAAGGCCTTCGCGCAGCTGACCGACTGGCTCCGCGAGAACGGCTACGGCAGGTGAAGGCCGTCGTGAAGAGGACCCGACTGCCCTGAACCGGGGGCCGCGGCCAGTTGTGCGTCAGTGACGCGCCTGACCACGGCGTGGGCCAGGAGGGAGACCGCGATCACCAGCGCCGCCTGAAGCGTCAGCAATTGCGTGGCCAGAATCAAGGACGGCTGATCGTCAGCACGCTCACTCATCGCCTTCGTGAAGCGGCCGAGCACATTGGTGACCAGCCAGAACGTCCACCAGGTCGGCACCAGGGCGGGCACAGGTTGCTCCTTCCACCCGGACGGGCTGTGACTGGCCTGCCACAGTTCCCGCATTCCGCGGTAAGGAAGCACCAGATTGACGAAAGGAATGAAGTAGAAAAGCAGCGCCTTCCCGGGAGTCTGCGTCAGGCCTTCCGCCCCGATCGCCCTGACGTGACGGTTGGCCAGGAGAATCCAGCGGGCGAAGAATGCGGCGGACAGCAGGAAAGTCCCGATTGTGACAACGGACAGCAGCTCCTGGCGCTGATCATTTCCCTCGAGTTCCGCCGTCGTCCAGGCCGGGCGCGCGATGAGCTCCCACTGCATCGCATTGGAGACCAGGAAAACCGCGCTGACGACGGCATGCAGGATCAGAAGGGCCTTGAGCAGCCGCGCCGCCTCGGCGAACTTCCGGCGGGAGCGGTCGTCGGGAGTCGGTTCCATGTCCATGGGTATGGCATGCCGAACCTGGCGACAAGCCCCGAGAGCGCGGTCCGCCGGGCGCCCTCAGAAGAACACCGCCTCGGACAGCGCCTCGGCGGGGCCCATGAGCGCGACGCGCTGGGTCACCGTGCCGGGCTCACGTCCGCGGGTGAACGTGATGCGCGCCTGCGTGCCCTTCTCCGCATGCTCCCAGAGGAAGCGTGATCCGTCCTCATAGGTCCACTCGGCCGCCAAGTTGTCACCGGCGGGCGGAGCCTCGGAAATCAAGAACTCGGCGGTCACGTGCGAGCGGCCGAGTCCGGCGCAATGCGTGAGGCAGGTCTTCATCCACGTGAGCAGTCCTGTGGCCTCCCCGCGAAGGCCTCGCCCGTGCGATACCGAGACCTTGCGCAGTCCGCGCACGAGGTCGGCCGGCGCATGGGCCGCGAGAAACTGTCCGAGGGCCTGACGGACCGGCAGGCAGCGCGCGACCGCGAGGTCACGCACCTGCTCCGGACGGGGAAATCCGAGGGAGAAGACCGCATCGCCCACCAGCGAACGGTCGGTCACCACGCGTCGGCAGCGACGCGTCCATTCCAGCCAGGGCCCGAGTTCCTCGGCGGTCACGCCGTGCGCCCAGAGGTTCGTGGGCAGGTCGCCTTCCAGCCAGGTGGAGACCAGGGACTCGAGTTCGGGGCCGGGGCGGCCGTGGGCCAGGAGGAGGGCTTCGCAGCAGCGTTTGCCACGGCGGGCCGGATCGAAGAAACAGAGCACGTTGACCTTGGCCTCGAGCGGGGCGTCGGCGGCTTCCGCCGGACGTGCGGCGAGCACCACGAGCCGGCAGGGGTAGCGCTGCGCGAAGAGGATCGCCTCGTCGAAGCGGGCCTGCGCGTCGGCGGGGCCGACTCCCGCGCCGAACATCAGCACCACGTTCATCTGGGAGGCGCGCGCGGCCTCCTCGCCCTCGTCGGCCCAGGCCTTGTCCAGCGCATGGAGCGCGCCGGACACCTTCACCGGGAAGCCCGGCAGCGCGTCGAGGATCGGATGCGGCATGGCTCAGCGGCCGGCGTTGCGCCAGGCGTGGCCGTGCGCGCCCAGCAGGGCGTCGGCCCCGGCGGGCCCCCAGGAGCCGGCGGCGTAGGACTCGAGCCCGTGACGGCCGTCCATGGCCCAGGAATCGAGCAGCGGCGTGAAGAGACGCCAGGAGGCCTCCGTCTCATCGCCGCGGATGAAGAGCGTGCGGTCACCGACGATGGCGTCGAGGATGAGCCGCTCATAGGCCTCGGGGGTGTTCGAGCCGTAGGTCGTCGCGTAGCGGAAGCTGAGGCGGACGGGCTGCGTGCGCGGCTCAAGCCCCGGCACCTTGGAATTGAGCACGAGCGTCGTGCCTTCGTCGGGCTGGATCTGGATGACGAGACGATTGGGCACGAGGTCGTAGCGCGCGTCGCCGGCGAAGAGTCCCGACTCGGGCTGCTTGAACTGGACCGCGATCTCGGAGACCCGGCGGGCGAGCCGCTTGCCCGAGCGCATGTAGAACGGGACGCCCGCCCAGCGGGAGTTCTCGATCGAGAGCCGCAGCGCGCAGAAGGTCTCGGTAGGAGAGTCGGAGGGGATGTCCTTCTCCGACAGGTAGCCCGGCGCCTTCTCCCCGCCGGCGAGGCCCTCGGAATACTGGGCGCGCACGGCGTCGCCGCCGGCGCCGAGGCGCAAGGGCCGGACGGATTCCAGCAGCTTCACCTTCTCGTCGCGGATGTGCTCGGCCGAAAGCGAGCGCGGCTGCTCCATCGCGGTGAGGGCCAGCAGCTGCATCGTGTGGTTCTGCAGCATGTCGCGCGTGGCGCCGCTGTGGTCGTAGTAGCCTCCGCGCGAGCCGACGCCGAGCTCCTCGGCCACGGTGATCTGCACGTGGTCGACGTGGTGCCGGTTCCAGAGCGGCTCGAACATCGGATTGGCGAAGCGCTGCACCAGCAGGTCCTGGACGGTCTCCTTGCCGAGGTAATGGTCGATGCGGAAGACCTGCGGCTCGCGGAAGTTGCGCGCGGCGACGGAGTTGAGCGTGACGGCGGAGGCGAGGTCGCGGCCGAAGGGCTTCTCGATGATGACCTTGCTCTCCAGCGGCGTGCCCAGGTTGCGGGCGGCGAGACCGGAGCGACCGAGGTTCTCGAGGATGGCCTCGAACACCGTGGGGGGCGTCGAAACGTAGAAGACGAGCTGCAGGGGGCGCCCGGCGGCCTTCTCGGCGGCGGCGATGCGCTGCTTGAGCGCCTCGTAGGCCGCGGGCTCGTCATACCCGCCCGCGACGTAGGAGGCGTGGTCCTCGATGCGGCGCCAGATGTCGGGACGGAACTCACGTCGCGAGAAACGGGCGATGTCCTTGGCGGCCTGGACGCGGAATTCGGCGTCCGGCACGGCCTTGCGTCCGAAACCGACGAGGTGGAAGTCGGCGGGGAGGAGGCTGTCGACCGCGAGGTTGTAGAGCGCGGGCAGGAGCTTGCGGGCGGCGAGGTCGCCGGAGGCGCCGAAGATGACCACGCAGGTCGGCTGCGCGCCCCGGTGCTTGCTCAGCCCGGTGAGGAAAGGATGGCGGTCGGTTTCGGACATCGGCTTCAGGGGCGGCGACGTCCGAAAAGGACTTCGCCGCGGTGGTGAAGGATGCGTACGGGACCCTCGTGGCAAACCATAACTTCCATGACGTCGAAACGATGGTGCGCGACGGAGGGCGCCTGACGGATCCAGGCCGCGGCGGCCCGCCTCAGGGCGGCCTTCTTGCGCCGGTCCACCGCGCGCAGGCCCTCGCCGGCGACCTGCGTCATACGGGTCTTCACCTCGACGAAGACGACCACCCCGCGTTCGAGCAGGACGAGGTCGAGCTCGTCCCTTCCGTTCCGCCAGTTGCGGGCCAGGACGCGCGCGCCCCGGGCCCGGCAGGCGTCAGCGGCCAGACGCTCACCCTTGGCGCCAAGGCTTTCCTCGGCACGGCGGAGACCCATCAAGCGAAGCAGACGACGGAACATGCGGCAGGCTGGCCTGCCGCGAGGCGCCGGGTCGAGCGCCCGCCGAGGGGGTTCTTGACCTAGGGAACCACGGGATGGTATCCCTGTCTCCCACCCCACACCCATGCGCCTCCCCGCCCTCCTCGCCCTCGCCTGCGCCGCGGCCCTCTCCGCGGACCCGATCCCCGAAGCCGCCCGCCAGAACGG
>CAZRPB010000083.1:0-7729 GCA_964601955.1 uncultured Klebsiella sp.
CGCTCGATCGCGCTGGAGGAGGCTGAAGCCGAAGCCGCGAAGGACGGCTCCCGTTCCTGAGCCATGAACGCCCTGCTCGCCATGACCGTCGACCCCTGGATCGCCGCGCTCGCCTTGGCCACCGTGGCCGTCACGGTCGCGATGGGTTTCTGGTCCGCCGGCAAGTCCAAGAGCGCCGGCGACTTCTTCGTCGCCGGACGGTCCGTCTCCGTCGGCTGGAACGCCTCCGCCATCTCCGGCGAATACCTCTCGGCCGCCTCGTTCATGGGAGTGGCCGGCATGGTGATGCTCAACGGCTACGACGCGCTCTGGTATCCCGTCTGCTACGCCTGCGGCTACCTCTTCCTCCTGCTCTTCATCGCGGGTCCCCTGCGGCGCTTCGGGGCTTACACCATCCCGGACTTCGCCGAAGGCCGCTACGACTCGCCCCTCTTCCGCAAGATCGCGGTCTGCTTCGTTCTCTTCATCGGCTTCTTCTACACCATGCCGCAGATGAAGGGCGCGGGTACCACCCTCGCCTACATCTTCCCCGGCCTGCCCTACTGGGCAGGCGTCGTGGTCGTCGGCGCGGTCATCACCCTCAACGTCTCCCTCGGCGGCATGAAGGGCATCACACTCGTGCAGGCCTTCCAGTACTGGCTCAAGATGTTCGCCATCGCGCTGCCGGTCTTCGTCCTCGCGTCGGTCGTCGGGCACTACAACGAGCACCTCGGGGCCAACGCCGCCGCGGCCCCCTCCGCGGTGGAGCGCAAGGCCCTGCCCGCCAAGGCTCCCAAGGATGAGCAGTGGATCGCGCCCTTCGGCAGCCTCACCACCAAGGCCGTCGACAACGCCCTCAAGTCGGCGCCCTCCCCGGAGGCCAAGGCCGAGCTCGAGGCCGCCCGACGCCCCTACTCCCTGCTCTACACCTACTCGCTGATCATCGCGCTCGTCTGCGGCACCGCCGGCCTGCCGCACATCCTGGTGCGCTTCTACACCAACCCCGACGGCGTGGCGGCGAAACGCACCACCATGTGGGTCATGATCCTCATCGGCGTCTTCTACGTCTTCCCGCCCGTCTACGGCGTGCTGGGCCGATCCCTCACGCCCGAGCTCTACGACGCCGTGGGCGCCAAGGGCACCGACAAGGTCGTGCTCGAGCTGCCCACGCTGCTGGCCGGCAAGGACCACCCGCTCCTCGGCTCGATCCTCTCGGGCATCACCTGCGCGGGCGCCTTCGCGGCCTTCATGTCGACGTTCTCCGGCCTGCTCGTCTCCATGACCGGAGCGCTCGCCCACGACATCTACGGGCGCATCCTGCGTCCGCAGTCCACACCGGAGCAGCGCCTCAAGGCCTTCAAGTGGTCCTCGGTCATCGTCGGCGGCCTCGCCGTCGCGCTTGGGACCCAGGTCGAGAAACCCAACATCAACTTCCTCGTCGGCCAAGCCTTCGCCATCGCGGCGGCCAGCTACTTCCCGCTGCTCTTCATGAGCGTCTGGTGGCGCGGCATGACGATGAAGGGAGCCGCCGCCGGCATGCTCGGAGGCGGTCTCGCGGCCCTGGCCGCGATCACCCTGACCACCCTTTCCGACGTCTACTCAGTGAAGTCGCTCGCCGACTTCTGGGTGGCGCACCCGCTCCTGCGCATCCTCTGCGAACAGCCCGCCATCTGGGCCGTGCCCCTCTCCATCGGCCTGATGATCGTCGTCTCCAAGGCGACCTCGGCCGACGTGCCCGCCGACGTGCGGATGAAGATGCTGGTGCTCCACGCGCCCGAGGCGCTCGGCCTCAAGCAGGAGTACATCAAGGAGCACGAAGGCCTGGGCCACTGACCGGGTTGAGCACTTGAAACTTGGAAATTCCGCCGGCGGCGGGTTTGCTGACCGGGTGCACGGGACCGTCCAGGACGAAGAGGAGCTCAGCGTCTACCGCAAGGTGCAGGCCTTCGCGCTGCTCATCCCGGCCGGCACACTCTGGGCCGCCGGCAAGATGGCGGCGGGCGGGCTCGACGTCTGGCTGGGCAGGGTCGGCGACGCTTCCGGACGGATGCTCATGCTGGGCGTCAAGGTGGCCATCCCGGCCGCGCTCTGCGGCGCCGTGGCGGCCTACCTATGCGGCCAGGACCACCCGTCCAAGGCGGTCAGGGCCGCCGCCTGGGTCCTGACGGCGGCCAACCTGATGATTCCTCTCGCATGGGCCGTTCTCTGGCTCATCAAGGGCTGAGAAATGGCCGGACCCGTCGTCATCGTCACCCGCGGAAGTCCGCTGGCCCTGCAGCAGGCCCATGACGCCGCCGGACGTGTGCGCGCCGCGCTCGGCGTGGAGACCGAAGTGCGGGTGCTCACCACCACCGGCGACCGTCAGGCGGCCTGGTCGCTGGAGAAGCAGGGAGGCAAGGGCCTCTTCACGGCCGAACTCGAGCAGGCGCTGCTGCGTGGCGAGGCGGACCTCGCCGTGCACAGTTCCAAGGACCTACCCACGGAGATGCCGGCCGGACTGGCGATCGCCTGCTGCCTGCGACGCGAGGACGCGCGGGACGTGCTCGTGCGACGGGACGCCTCCCCGGACCTCTCTAAGATCGCCACGGGCAGCCCCCGCCGGCGCGCCCAGGGCGCGCTGATGTTTCCGCAGGCGGAATGGACGGAGCTCCGCGGCAACGTGGACACCCGGCTGAAGAAGATCGCGGCCGGCGAAGCGGACGGCTCTTTCCTCGCCGCATCCGGTCTGGACCGGCTGGCGATCCGCGGGTGGCCCGGCCTGAGCTTCGAGCGGGTGAGCCTTGACCGCATGGTGCCCGCCGCAGGCCAGGGCGCCGTCGGCCTTCAGTGCCGCACGGCCGACGTCGGCAGGTTCGCTGCCGTGGGCTGCGCGACCACCACCTTCTCCGTCGTGGTCGAACGGCTCTTCCTGGCCAAGCTCGGGGAGGGCTGCCACACGGCCTTCGCCTGTCATCACGCCGACGGAGCCGTCCGCCTCTTCCGGGCGGACTTCGGTCACCGAACCCTGCCCTTCCCCGCGACCGACGTCGCCGCCGCTTCCGGATTGGCGGATGATATCCTCCGCGCGATACTGTCTTCCCGATGAGCAAGCTGCCGCTCCGTGACCGCCTGGTGGTATTGACCCGCCCTGAGGGACGCGGCGTCGACTGGAAGACAGCCCTCGCGGACGCGGGGGCGGCGGTCGCAGAGCTCCCCCTCATCGCCATCACGTTTCAACCCGAGGACGCGGCGCTCGCCGAGGTGCTGGAGGGCATGGGCGAGTACGACTGGGCCGTGTTCACGAGCGCCAACGGCGTACGCGGCTTCTTTGACCGATTCTTCGAGCGGTTCTCCGACATCCGGGCCGTCGGCGGAACCCGATTCGCCTGCGTCGGGCCGGCCACGGAACGTCAGCTACGTTCCTACCACCTGCACTCCGACCTGACGGCGGCCCATTCGGACGCCCGCGCGCTCGGCCAGGAGCTCATCGAGAAGCACGATGTGGAGAACCAGAAGATCCTCGTCGTGACCGGCAGCCTGAACTCACCCGAGCTGCCCCGGCTGCTCGCCGACGGCGGCATGGCCATCGTCGACACGCTGCGCGTCTACGCCACCGAGCAGAACCCGGTGGGCGCCTCGCCCGAGGCGGCGGAATTCCGTCGCCGCGGCGCCGATGCGATCGTCTTCGCCAGTCCTTCGGCGGTGGAATCTTTCGTGCACCAGGCCGCGTCCCTGAGGCCTGACGTGGGCGCACGCCAACCCAAGGCGGTCGCGGTCGGCAACACCACCGCCGACGCGCTGCGCAGGGCCGGCATACCCCTGGCCGCGACCGCGTCGGCTCCGACCGCCGTCGCGATCCGGGACGCGGTCATTTCCGCCCTGTCCCGATGATCGGCCCGGTCCGCGTCAAAGTCTGCGGCATCACCCATGCCGCCGACGCCGCCATGGCCCTGCGGGCCGGGGCTGACTATCTGGGCATCAACTGTTGGGACGGCTCACCGCGATTCGTGCCTGCGGAAAGACGGGCCGAACTGCTCCGAGAGATTCCGGACGGATCCAGAGTGGCGGTGACCGTGAATGCTTCACCGGAAGAAGCAGAAGGCCTGATCGAGGAGGGCTTTGCTTTGATTCAGGTCCACTTCGATCCGGCATCCGAGGCTTGCGACCCCGCGGCCCTCTCGCGACGCGTCGGCAAGGGTCGGCTCTGGCTGGCTCCGCGGCTGACCGACGGCTCGCCCTGGCCTGAAGGGCTGCACGGGCTAGCCTCCGGATTCGTCCATGACGCGCATGCCAAGGGAGCCTTCGGCGGCACCGGCAGGCGATCTGACTGGGCGCGATTCACGTCGCTGTGCCGCAGTCACCCCGGGAAGCTTTGGATCCTTGCGGGCGGCCTTTCTCCTGAGAATGTCCTGGAGGCGATGCGGGAAACCCACGCCCCCTGCTTAGACCTGAACAGCGGAGTGGAACTGCTTCCGGGACTCAAATCTGCTGTCAAAATGCACGAAGTGAGGCAGGCCCTGCACAATTATCGCCAATCCTGACCCTCCTCAGCCCTGCCCAATCATTGGCACGGGGCTTGCATAAGCGGACTTGCTCAACCGAACGCACAAACCAACCTAACACCACCATGAAACTCGTCGTCGCCATCATCAAGCCGTTCAAGCTCGAAGAAGTGAAGGACGCCCTCGCCGAAATCGGCATCGAGGGCATGACCGTCACCGAAGTGAAGGGCTTCGGCCGCCAGAAGGGACACACTGAAATCTACCGTGGCTCGGAGTACACGGTGGACTTCCTTCCCAAGGTCAAGATCGAGGCCGCCGTCGCCGACGAGCAGGTCGACAAGGCCATCGCCACCATCTCCAAGGCCGCCCACACCGGCAAGATCGGCGACGGCAAGATCTTCGTCTACGCCCTGTCCGAAGTGGTGCGCATCCGCACCGGCGAGCGCGGCTCCGCCGCCCTCTGAAGGTCCGGAGCAGCTTCTCCTGAAGGGCGGCCTCCGGCCGCCCTTCCTGTTTGCATTCACTTGGAGGCGGCGGCCTTCGCCTTGGCCGCCTTGATCTCGGCCTTGATGGCGTTGTTCCGCTCCAGCATGCCGGGCGAATTCCACTTGAAGACATGATAGGTGGCGGGGGTGTCGCCGGCATTGCGGATGGTGTGCTCGACGCAGGAGGCCTGGAAGATGACCGAGCCGGGACCGAGGCGCTTCCATTCGCCGGCGACCAGGGCCTCGACCACGCCCTCCTTCACGACCATGATCTCCTCATCCGGATGGATGTGCGGCTCGTGGGAGGTCTCGCCACGATTGAGCGTCGTGATGTGGCATTCCAGTTCATCCAACGTGGGAGTGGGCGCCCGGACGACATGACGCACCCCGCCCTTCGCGGTGGGTTTGAACTCGAGCTTGTCCCAGTCGAAGGCGGTCGAAGTCATCATCGGAGGACGGGCGGACTTCCCCGAGGGAACGGATGAGGAGGCGCAGCCGCCGAGAAGAAGGACCATGCAGAGGCCGGTAAGGACGGGATTTCGCATGGAGGGAGGGATAGTCCCGGTTCCTCCTTCAGACAAGCCATGCCGCTCAAGCCGCCTTGCCCCGGTTCGGGCCGGCGCCATAACTTGGAATCATGTCCCGCCTCTTCAGCCCATCCGCGCTGCTCCTGACGCTGGCGGCCCTGGCCGGATGTGACGACGGCAGGACCACCGCGGACCGCCTCGCCGACCAGGGCGTCCTAGTCATCAACAACATGGCCGAACCATCGGGCCTGGACCCGCAGGCCGTGACCGGGCTCAGCGAAAGCAGGATCATGGGCGCGCTGTTCGAGGGACTGGTCAACTACGACCCGAAGGACCTCAGCCCGGTGCCCGGCGTCGCGGAGAGATGGGAGATGTCGTCGGACGGCAGGACCTGGACCTTCCGTCTCAGGCCTGAGGCCCGCTGGTCCAACGGCGATCCGGTGACCTCGGCGGACTTCCTCTTCAGCTGGAGACGCATGCTCATGCCGAGCTTCGGCGCGGAATACGCCTCCATGCTCCACCCGGTGAAACGAGCCAAGGATTTCAACGAAGGGCGGCTCCAGGATTTCGGACAAGTCGGATTCAAGGCCCCGGACCCCCGCACGGTCGTCATCGAACTGGAGTATCCGGTGCCATACTTCCTGGGCCTGCTCTGCCACCACAGCTGGCTGCCCGTGCATCCTCCGACCATCCTCAAGCACGGGAAGATCGACGCCCTCCACACCCCTTGGACGCGACCGGGCTCCCTCGTAGGCAACGGAGCCTTCGAACTGGAGTCGTGGGAGGTCGCCCGGCACGTGAAACTGCGCCGCAATCCGCATTATTGGGACGCCTCGCACGTGGCCCTCAACGGCGTGATCTTCCGCGCCATCCCTGACCTCTTCGCGGAAGAACGCGCCTTCCGCGGCGGAGAGCTCCACCTCACCGGTGCCGTGCCTCCCTACAAGGTAAAGAGCCTCCGCGAGGAGAAGGCTCCCCACCTGCGCCTGGACCCCTTCCTCGCCACCGCGTTCGTCTGGGTCAACTGCGACTACCAGGGCAAAGATCCCGCGGTGAAGAAGGCGCTTTCCGACTCCCGCGTGCGCCGGGCGCTCGGCCTGGCCATCGACCGTCAGCAGATCGTGGACAAGGTGTTGCGCGCCGGCGAGACGCCCGCGCTCCACTTCACGCCCCCGGGCACCGGAGGATTCCATGCGAACGCACGCTGGAGGCCTGACCTCGCCGAGGCGAGACGCCTGCTGGCGGAGGCCGGCTACCCGGAGGGAAGAGGCCTGCCTCGGCTCGAATACCTCTACAACAGTTCGGAGGGCTCCCAGATGGCGGCGCAGGCGTACCAGGAGATGTGGCGCAACGGACTGGGCGTCGAGGTCGAGCTGCGTAATCTGGAGTGGAAGGTCTACCTCTCGGCCATGCACAAGGGCGACTACCAGATCGGCCGAGGGGCGTGGGTCGGCGATTACAACGACCCCAACACTTTCCTCGAGATGCTCCAGGCCGGCAACGGCCTCAACCAGTCCCGCTGGAGCCATCCGGAGTACGACCGACTCCTCGGACTGGCGGCGCGGGAGGTCGATCCCGTGAAGCGTCACGGCCACTTCCAGGCGGCGGAAGAGCTGCTGGTGCGGGAGGCGCCGGTCATCCCGGTGGCCTTCGGACGCAACAAGTTCCTCATCAGCCCCCGCGTGCAGGGATGGCATCCCACCCTGCTGGACCAGCATCCCCTGAACGCCGTCACCCTGGGCCCGAGGTAATCGGGATTGAAGGAAAGCCCCCATAAGGCAAGATGGAGGAAGCTCCCCATGCGCCTCCTCATCGCCGCCCTGCTCTCCGCCTCCGTCCTCCTCGCGCAGGAACCCGCTCCGGCCAGATCCGCCCCGGCCGACACCGGCGTGAACAAGCTCCGCGGCATCAGCTTCCTGTTCATCGACGTGAAGGTCAGCGACCAGCGGACGGAGGACGGGGACCTTCGGGCCGAGCTGCGCGACGTCGTCGAACTTGAGCTGCGACGCAGCAATGTCGCGCCCAAGGAGGCCCCGATGATTCCGAACGAGACGACCGTGCCCCTGCTCACCGTCGAAGTGAGGTTCGACCGCGCCCTGGGCCGGTCCGCCGCCGACATCGAGCTTTCCATCCGCGACACCGCCACCGTGATCCGCAACAACGAGAAGGTCATGGCCGTGACTTACACGCAGGTGAAGAAGGCCGTGGCCGCCTCCGACACGGCGCTGCCGCGCGAGGTCAAGGCCAGGGCGCGCGA
>CAZRPB010000084.1:0-7691 GCA_964601955.1 uncultured Klebsiella sp.
ATGCTGCCGGTGATGAGCGGCAGGGACGGGATCGTGCCCGTCTTCTGGCGCAGGGTGTAGAGGATGTCGTCGGCGGGGGCGATCTCGCGGCATTGCTCGGTCACGGCGCAGCCGGTGCGCTCGAGCTGCTGACGGAACTGGTCCATCGTGGCCTTGCCCTTGAAGCCGGGGATCGAAGAGAGCTTCTCGACGGTCGAGATGCAGAACTCCTCGTCCTTGCCGTTCATGCCCGGCATGACCACGCCGGCCGCGGCTCCGAGGGGGCCGAGCACCATCGAGGTCTTGTCGCCCACTCCGCCGGTCGAGACCTTGGCGATCTTGGGCTGGGTGAGACGGTCCAGGTCGATCACGTCGCCGGAGAGACGAAGTTCCTCGGCGAGCAGCGCGGTCTCCTGGGCGGACATCTGCTTGAAGTAGATGGCCATGGCCAGGGCGGCCTGCTGGGCCTCGGGCATCTCGGCGTCCATGACCGAGTCCACGATCTGCCTGATCTCATCAGCGGTGAACTCACCGCCGTCGCGCTTCTTCTCGATGAGCGCGGCGAAAGTGGGCTTCTCCTTCTTCCTGATGTCCAAGATTTTTTCAGCCATAAGTGCTTAGGATTTAGAAGGTTAGGTCCGGCCTGCTGGAATGCAGGGAGGCGGACACGCTGATATGAAACTTTTCCTTGAAAAGTCGAGACAAAAGCGGCAGTCGGCCGGCCGAGTCGGCACCAAACGGTGAAAAGAGGCCTTTTGTGGGCTCGACCGACGTGAAAATCCCCAAAATCAACGGCCTAGCACGCCGCGGAAAAGCACATCATCCCCCAGTTTTTCAACCCTCACCGCGTCCAGGACCGGGGGTTGGGAGCCGAACCAAGGCCCGTGGGACGGGTCGCCTCCCAGCTTTGGTGCGACGTAGGCGAAGAGCAT
The DNA here is from genome assembly GCA_964601955.1 of uncultured Klebsiella sp. Lineage (GTDB taxonomy): Bacteria > Verrucomicrobiota > Verrucomicrobiia > Opitutales > UBA953 > UBA953. Next base: position 912 of record CAZRPB010000084.1, read on the forward strand.
GTCGACGGCGTGGCCGTCCAGCAGCGCCGAAGAGAGCCTGGGGCCGCCCTCGATCATCACTCCGGTGACGCCCTCTGAAGCGCAGCGCTCCGACCACGCTTCGATGAAGCCGTCGGAATCGCCCGGAACGGCCCAGGTGCGGACGCCCTCGGCCTCATACCAGGCGGCGTCGGCAGTACGGAGCTCCGAGGCGAGACCCACGACGACCGTACGGTCGCGATGATGGTCGCTGAAAAGACTGAGTCCGGAGCGACCTGCGGACCGGAAACGCCGATCGAGCACGAAGCGGATCGGGCAGCGCTCCGGACCGTCGTCGCGGGCGGTCAGACGGGGGTTGTCGGCCAGCAGGGTGTCGGCGCTGACCGCCACGGCCGGGAAGAGCCTGCGCCACCGATGCACGTCGGCGCGGGCCTGCGGACCCGTGACCTCGCGCGGAGCGCCGGCCGACGGCACCAGCAGTCCGTCCAGCGTGGCCGCGACCTTGAGGGCCAGCAGCGGACGTCCCCGCGTGATCCAGTGGTTGAAGATGAAGTTGAGGTCCCTGCAGGCCTCCTCGAGCACGCCCTCCACCACCGCGACGCCTGCCTTGCGCAGCAGGTCGAGGCCCTTGCCGGCATGCGCCGGGTTGGGGTCACGGGCGCCCACGACGACCGTTCGGATGCCGGAGGCGATGATGGCCTCAACGCAAGGCGGCGTGCGTCCGTGGGTGCAGCAGGGCTCCAGCGTGACGTGCAGCACGGCGTCGGGGGCCGGTCGACGCCCCAGGGCGCGCAAGGCGGCCACTTCGGCATGCGGACCGCCGGCGGCCTCGTGCCAGCCCTCGGCGACCGCCCTCCCCTCCTCGGTGATCACCGCACCCACCATCGGGTTGGGGTGCGTGGCGCCCCAGGCCCGCCGGGCCAGCTCCAGCGCGCGGAGCATCGGAGGCTCGGCGGCGGATGCGGGCACCTTCAGCGGTTGCGCTTGCGCGGGCCCGCGGCGGCCTTGGGGCCTCCCGGGGTCAGCTGCGGCTCGGAATAATAGCGGAAGCCCTCGAGCTTGCGGCGCTCGATCGGCCTGCCCAGCAGCAGCTCGATCTGCTGCAGGTGGTGCATCTCGTCGGGTGAGAAGAGCGTGAAGGCCTCGCCCTCGGCGGAAGCGCGGCCCGTGCGGCCGATGCGGTGGACGTAGTCCTCGGCATGCTCCGGCACGTTGTAGTTGATGACGTGCGTCACGCCGCGGATGTCGAGGCCTCGCGAGGCGATGTCGGTCGCGACCATCACGGAGTATTTGCCGGACTTGAAGCCCGCGAGGGCCTCCGCGCGCTCGGTCTGCGAACGGTCGGCGTGCATCGTGGCGACGGGCGTGCCGTGCCCCTCGATCCATTCGGCGATGCGGTCGGCGTCGCGCTTGGTGCGGGTGAAGACGATGACCGACTTGTAGCCGCTGCGGTTGAGCAGGGCCAGCAGCAGGTCGTACTTCTGGAAGACGTCGACCGGGTAAATGGCGTGCTCGACCGTGTCGGCGGCGGTCGTGCCCGTGCGCACGTCGACCGTGACGGGGTCACGCAGGGCCCAGCCGGCGATGCGCCCGATGGCGTCGCTGACCGTGGCGGAGAAGAGCAGCGTCTGGCGGTCCTTGGGGCAGTAGTTGACGATGCGGGACACGTCCTCGATGAAGCCCATGTCCAGCATGCGGTCGACCTCGTCGAGGATGAGCACCTGGATCGAACGCAGGTCCAGGATCTTCTGCTCATGCAGGTCGAGCAGGCGTCCGGGCGTGGCGATGACGACATCCACCCCCTCCTCCAGCGCCTTGACCTGGGCGCCGTAGCCGACTCCGCCGTAAAGGAGCGCGGTGCGCGTGCCGAGGTGCTTGCCGTACTTGCGGAAATTCTCGTCGACCTGGATGGCCAGCTCACGGGTGGGAACCAGGACGAGGCAGCGCGGCTTGCCGCCGGCCGGCCCAAGCCGGGCCAGCGTCGGGAGGGCGAAGGCGGCGGTCTTGCCGGTGCCCGTCTGGGCGGCGCCGATGATGTCGCGCTTGGCGAGGATGGCCGGGATGGCGGCTGCCTGGATCGGCGTGGGGTTGACGTATCCGCTTTCGGTCAGGGCGCGGAGCACGGGCTCGGGCAGGCCGAGGTCGGAGAACGTGGACATTGAGGAGGAAAGATGAACTGCGGGCGTCCCGAGGGGGCGCGGCAAGGGACAAGCCCAGCACATCCGTCTTGGCGATGCAAGTGTCCCCTGCCCTCGTGTCAGGGTTTGACAATCCGGGCCCGGACAATCTGTATTTACCTCCCTTTTCCCAAGGGAAGGGCGCACGGTGGTTGTAGCTCAGTTGGTTAGAGCACTGGTTTGTGGTACCAGGGGTCGGGGGTTCAAGTCCCCTCAATCACCCCACTTTGTGCAGGAGTCCCGGAGCGATCCGGGACTCCTCACTCAGTGCGCTCCCTTGGACTTGAAATAGGCCTCGAGGGCGTCGCGGATGGTCTTCTCCAGCAGGTCGTCCTTGGCCTTCACCTGCGCCTCGAGCTCGGCGTCGCCGACCACGGACCCCTTGCGGAAAGTCGGCCAGCCCGCGCTGAAGTCCAGACGCTGGGCGAAATAGGTGGGGTAGCTGACGCGGAACTTGTAGCCGGACTGGTAGTTCTCGAGCTGCACGGTGACGAACTCGACCGGGTAGTCGGCCTGGACCTTGCGCAGCGCCGTCTGGACCGCGATGAGCGCCTCCTTGGAGTCGCATTTGATGCGGTTGTCCATGAACCGTGCGTCCTCCGGAAGCTCCGTCTGGATGGGGAAGAAGACTCCGGGACGCATGCCGTTGAACTTGGAACCCGGGATGCCGTTCCAGAGGATGTATCCCGCGACGACGGGAATCAGCAGGAACAGGATGATCCCGAAGATCGGAGTGCGCTCCTTCTCAAGTTCGACGGCCATGGACGGAGCGTTGCTCCAACCGAGAAGGAGGCAATCCGAATGGTGTCAGCGCAGGGTCTGGAGGTAGGCCTTCACATCCTCGAGCTCCTGGGGCTTGAGGATGAGACCCATGGGCGGCATGGGCGAGACGCCCAGCGCCTCATAGCCCTTGGCCAGGACTTTGTTCGGCTCGAGCAGCGACTCCTGGATGTAAGCCGGCGTGACGCGGACGGCCAGCTTGTCGAGGGCCGGACCGATGGCGCTGCCCTTCCCTCCCACCATGTGGCAGGTGGCGCAGGCGGCGGTGGGGTGGCTCCAGAAGAGACTTTCGCCGCGCTTGGCGTCGCCGGCGGCCAGGGGCGCCTCGTCCAAGGGCAGCAGCTCGCAGAGCTTCACGTCGTCGAAGTAGATGTCGCCCTTGCCGACGTGGAGCAGGTTGATGCTGGCCTTGGTGCGGGTGCCGGAGTTGAAGACGACCTCGACCTCGGTCCAGTCCTGGTTGCGGGAGATCGTGTTGGTCTCGGCGCGCCCGATGTGGTCGTTGAGGCTGGCCTTGCCGCGGAAGGCGTGGGTCTTGATCCAGGCGCTCAGGCGGTACTCGGTGCCGGGCTTGATCGCGACGTCGGCGAAGAAGCTCGTGTCGCCATCCTCACGGGTGATGCCGCGCATGGCGTGCTTGCCGGAGTGGACCATCTTGGGGTCGATGACGATGCCCCACTGGGCGGTCGCGTTGCCCGGCCGACGGCCGTAGTCGCGCCGCTTCCAGCCCACGGGCAGCTTCTTGTCGTCGAGCTCCTCGAAGCCCGGATTGGGCAGGAGGTTCGGACCTTCGCGGTAGACGAGCGCCTGATGGCGGCGTCCGAGGGCCTTGACCGCGCCCGCGAGCCATTCGTCGGACTTCACCGCGGGGTCCGCGGCGAGACCGCGCACGAGCGTCTGGATCTCGGGGGTCGTGGGGAATTCGGAAAGCTTCACCAGGGCGGCCAGTCGCACCGCGGGATCCTTGTCGGCCACGAGTCCGGAACCGAAGAAGAGGCGGCGGGCGGCGTCATCCGAGCCCAGGGCGCGGACGGCGTTGCGGCGCAGCTCGGCCGAGGGGGAAAGGAGGGCCTTGCGGTGGTCGTCCTCGGACAGCGCGCCGAGACCGTGCAATGTCCAGAGCGCGTGCAGTCCGGCGATTCCGTCGGCCGAGCCGAGGAGTTCGCGCAGCGCGGGGACGGCGGCGGCGCGGCGTCCCTCGACGAGCAGCCGCTGCGCGCGGAGGCGTCCGTACTGGGTCGATCCGGAGAGCCCCTTGACCAGCTCGGCGTCGGAAAGTCCCTGCGCGGGGTTCTCGACGGCGCCGGGACGGTCCCAGACGATGCGGTAGATGCGGCCGCGGGAATGGTCGCGCAGCGGATTCTCGTGGGCGCCGCCCACGCCGGTGACGGCCTTGTAGCCGCCGCGCTCAGGCGAAGGCGTGGGGTTGTGCTGGATGATGAAGTTCTGGAAGTCCGCGACCCAGATGGCGCCGTCGGGGCCGACCTCGGCGAAGACCGGCGACAGCCACTCGTCGGAGCTGGCGAGGACGTTGAAGCCGTCACGGGCCTCATAGCCCGCACCGGCCGGCCTGACGTCCATGGCCGCGACCAGCTTCATGGTCGGCTCGCAGACGAGGGCGCGTCCCTGCAGACGGGGAGGAAGGGCCTTGGAGTAGACGAAGGTCGAGCCGGCGGCGGCGGTGTAGCCGCCCATCACGTCGACCTGGCGGAAGTTGGGCGTGACGGTGTGGGCTTCGCCGACGAGATTGATGCGCTTGGCGGTGAGCCCGCGGCCGCCCTGGCCCCAGGCCGAGGCCGGGATGCCGCCGAAGAAGATCGGCGCGTTGTTGGCCGTGCCGCCGAAGGCGTCGCCCGCGGCGTTGGCGCCCTGGCCCCAGGTGTTGTTGGTGAACTGATGGAGGAACTCCAGGGCCGAGCCGTCGGACTTGAAGCGGTAGCTGCCCATGGCGAAGCCGAGCTTCTTGCCGCCGACCTCGCCGTCGAAGCCGCTGTAGCCCACCGCCCCGCGGAGCCAGTTGTCGTAACCGTAGGAGAGGCTGCTGGCCTGGGCGTGCGTGTCACGGATGCCGAAGCCGGTCATGATGACCTCGCGGACGTCGGCACGGTCGTCGCCGTCCGTGTCCTTGAGGAAAACGAAGGTCGGCGACTGTGAGACGATGATGCCGCCCCGGGCGAAGACGAAGCTCGTGGGGATGTTGAGCTTGTCGGCGAAGACCGTGAACTTGTCGGCCCGGCCGTCGCCATCGGTGTCCTCGCAGATCTTGATGGAGTCATTGCCCATCCGCTGGTCCTCCATCACCCCGTGCGGGTAGTCGCGGGTCTCGGCGACCCAGAGACGGCCGCGTTCGTCCCAGGCGAAGGCGATGGGCTTGGCGATGTCCGGCTCGGCGGCGAAGAGCACCAGCCTCATGTCGGCCGGGACCTGCGTGCGCTCCATGCTGCCCTTGACGGAGAAGGGTTTCTGGAAAGTCAGCGGCTCGGAGCGCTTCTCATAATTCGCGACATTGGGGTTCTTCTCGCGCTGCTCGGGCTCACGCTGAGCGAGGAAGGCCTGCCAGGCGGCCTTGCGCGCGGCAGGCAGAGCCTGCTCGAGGGCCGTGCGGAAGGCGGCGGGATCCTTGGCCTGGGCGGAGAGGTCGGGGAGGCCGGAACTCAGCGCGCCGCCGACCACGACGACGGCGTCATAGCGGCGGAGGTCATCGGCCGAAGGGGCCTCGCGGTGGTAATCGAACCAGATGGCGTCACGTCCGTGAGTCGCCATCAGGTCGTGCAGGGGGCCCTTGGCGGCCTGCTCCGCTCCGGCGGCGTCGAGGTAGAGGACGCGGATCGGGGCGGCGCCGAGGACGGCGCACGCGGCGAGGGCGAGAAAGGCGAGAAGGCTTCTCATGGGGCGGACACCAGAGAAGCCAGACCTGACCCGGCATGCAACAGACGAAGCCCGCAAAAGATGCGACCCAGCCGCCCTGTCCCGCCCCCGGTGTCGCAAAGATGAAACCCGGACAAAAAAAACGGCGCCCTTGCGGGCGCCGTGCTCAGTCCTGCCGGGCGGGATCAGTGGTCGTGGTGATCGCCGCCGGCCGCGGGCTTGGGATCCTCGGGCAGGTCGGTGATGAGGCACTCCGTGGTGAGGAGCAGGCCGGCCACCGAGGCGGCGTTGGTGATCGCGGTGCGGGTGACCTTGGTCGGGTCGACCACGCCGGCGGAGACCAGGTCCTGGTACTCACCGGTGGCGACGTTGTAGCCGTGGTTGCCCTTGTGCTTGAGGAGGACCTCCTGGACGATCAGGGAGCCTTCGACGCCGGCGTTGAAGCACAGCGTGCGGAGCGGCTCCTCGATGGCGCGGCGGACGATCTGGGCGCCGATCTTCTCGTCGCCTTCCAGCGCCTTGATGAGACCGTCGATGGCCTTGACCGTGCGAAGCAGCGCGACGCCGCCTCCGGCCACGATGCCTTCCTCGACGGCGGCGCGGGTGGCGTGGAGCGCGTCATCGACGCGGTCCTTCTTCTCCTTGAGCTCGGTCTCGGTGGCGGCTCCGACGTGGATGACGGCGACGCCTCCGGCGAGCTTGGCGAGACGCTCCTGCAGCTTCTCCTTGTCGTAGTCGGAGGTGGTCTCCTCGATCTGGCGACGGATCAGCTTCACGCGGCCCTGGATGTCGGAGGACTTGCCGGCCCCCTGGATGACGGTGGTGTTCTCCTTGTCGACCACGATGCGCTTGGCGCGGCCGAGGTCGGCCACCTTGAGGGACTCGAGCTTGATGCCGAGGTCCTCGGTGATGAAGCGTCCGCCGGTGAGGACGGCGATGTCCTCCATCATGGCCTTGCGGCGGTCACCGAAGCCCG
>CAZRPB010000085.1:0-7686 GCA_964601955.1 uncultured Klebsiella sp.
GAGGCGCCGGCCAGCACGGCGAGCGCCACCCTGCCCTGCACGGTCGAGCTGTCGATGAAGCCGGCGGGGCGGTCCACGGTCGAGGACGGCGAAGCGGTCACGGCGGCGGCCTGCAAGGACTGGCCGACCGCCCGTTGGTTGGCGCTAAGGCCGTAGTCGGCGAAGGTCTGCGACCCGAGCAGGCCGGTGCCGTAGAGGTTCCCATAGCGGATGCCCGTGGCATTGTTGTCATAGAGCAGCCACTGCGTGTGGCCGGCATTGGAAATGTCGGAGTAGGCTCCATAGATGCCGAAACGGGCGTCCAGCACGGTAAAAACGTCTCCACGCGAGGGCACGAAGACGCCCCCCGCGGCGGCATCCCAGGGCAAGGCGACGAGCGTGACGCCTGGGTCGATTTCGCAGGCCCCGTTGGTGATGTTGAACCTGTCGTGGAAGCCGTCCCCGGCGCCTGCGAGAAGTCCGCCGATCTCGACCTCGAAACGCGCCCCGGTGTTGAAGAAGGCGTTGCCGCCGGACTGCGTAAGCACGCCGGGGGAACCGCCGGGCGCGAGGGTCCCGTCGAGCTCCAGCCTGCCGCCGAAGCTGCCTCGGCCGGAAAGGGTGCCGAACCGATCGACCATGATTTCACCGGGAATCGAACCGTCGAGCCGCAGCGTTCCGAAGATGACGTCGGTCAGGCCGACGTACGTGTTGCCAGCGCCGAGGGTGAGGGTCCCGAAGTCGAGCTTGTGGACCCCGCCGGCGCCCGAGATGACCCCGACGATCTCCGTGTCATGGTCGCCGTCGACGACCAGCGTGTGCCCGGCGTTGTCGATGTCGCCGCTGACCACGATCGTCGCCGTATGGGTGACGATCACGGAGTCCGCGATGAGCGTCAGGTCGAGGGCGACGGTCTGCGTGTGGGCCGACTCATTGATGATGCCGTCGGCGCCGAGCCGCAACGGGGCGCCGTCGACGACGTATGAGCCGCCCGCCGCGGCGAGGAACCGGATCTCGGAAACCGACACGAGCGCGGTGTCATGGGTCGCCGTCCCTCCGACGCCTGCGAAGAAGACCGGCTGCGCCTCGATCGTCGGCGTGGTGCCGGCCAGCCAGTTGGCGCCCGTGCTCCAGACGCCAGTGCCGTCCGTCCAGACCGCCGGACCGCCCGCGGGACCGCCCGGAGCGTAATTCAGGAAGAGACGCGAGCCGTCGGAGGACATGCTGAAGGTGCCGTCCAGCGCGCCTTGGAAGCCGCCGGCGCCTTCCGAAGGGCCGCGCACGATGATGAAGTGCGCGGCGTCGAAGTCGACGATCGAGCCGAAGCTCGCGACCTCCCATGTGTAGGACTGGTTTTCGTCGAAGTTGGCCGGCGCTCCGTTGACGCCGCCGGCGCCCAGCGACCAGAGGTTGAACTTGGCGCGGGTCAGCGAGTCCTTGTCAAAAGTCAGCGTCCCAGACGAGGCGACATGGTCGAAGCCGGTGCCGGCCACGCCCGTGGCGTCGTTGATCTGCCAGTTGTAGTAGCTGCCGCCCCGCACCGTGAAATTGCCGCCGGTCAGCCTGCCCACGCCGTCGCCCGGGCTGAGGATGCCGCCGATGTCCATGGTGACGTCCGCGACGGTGCCCGACCCCGAGAGCGTGCCCTCGAGGCTCACGGCGATCGGGCTGGCGCTCACAGTCCCGTTAACCTTCAGCGTGCCGTCAGTGACCGAAGTCGGGCCGTTGAATGCATTGAGGCCGGTCAGGGTAAGCGTGCCGGAGCCTGTTTTTGACAACGTGCCCGCACCCGAGAGGCCGCCGGAAGACCAGACGTTGCCAGCCCCGGCGACTGTGATCGCCTTGCCCTCGAGCGCGACAGGGCTAGACAGCGTCAGCAACGCGCCGGCGTCGGTGACGGTCCAGCTCTGGTCCTTCGAAAGCTTTATGGCGCCGACCGTGACAAGACCGTCGGTGACGCCTGACTGGAGCAGGAAGCCGTCCTTGAGGTCCAGCTCATGTCCGCCGGTGATCGTGTAGCTGGAAGAGGCGAAGGTGATGAGCTTGACCGCGATGTCCTCGCCGAGGGTGACCATGCCGGGCGTGCCGCCGAAGGTCGCGTTGACATTGTTCTGCCACTTGCCGCCGCCATTCCATTTGAGGACGTGCTTATCCCAGATGCCGGAGCCGCCGTCCCAGACCGAATGTTCAACCGCCTGGCAAGGCGTGGCTGCGAGCAGGGCAGCGGCTGAAAAGAATCCGTACCCAAGGCTGTTGCGTCGCATGACTCGCCGATTCTAGCCAGCGACCAAATCGGTTACAACGCTCTATGTCCACGAAGTGCCCGAAGCCGCCTCATGACCGGATGGCTGCGTCAGAGGGCCCTTGTTCCCCATCGGAGATGTTTCAGATCCGCATGGGACAACCGTGATTGATTAGTCATTTAGTATACTTTGACCTCTTTCTGATCATCAAACCGGGCGCTAAAGGACTCGGAGCGCTTCATCCTGCATCCATTGTCATCCGGGACGGAAGCAGACCACGCACTTGGACAGGGCACAAAAAGGGCTAAAACGGGCATGGTGACACCGGCGATGCTTTGGCCGTGACCCAATCCCATGATAGGTCTGGCACAATGCTTGACGAACAAGAGGTTCGCTTACCGGAGAGGCTCGCGACATCATGTCAGCATGCTCGAATACCATGTGATCGCCCGCAGGCTGGACGCCCACGGCAGCGAAGTGACCGCGAAAGAGGCCCGGCTGGAGGTCGACACCGACCCTCGGGGACGCGCCGACGCCTTCAACCCGGCGGAGATGCTCCTGGGCGCCCTCGCCGCGTGCATCATCAAGGGCGCGGAACGCGTCTTGCCCACACTCGGTTTCTCGCTGCGCGGCCTCGAGGTGAAGCTCCATGCCGTTCGGCAGGACAGCCCGCCTAAGATCTTGTCCATCGATTATGAGATCTTGGTGGACACGGACGAGGCGGACCACCGGGTGGAGCTCCTGCACGCGAACATCCGCAAATACGGCACGATCTCCAACACGCTCGCCCTGGCCGTCCCCATCACTGGGAAAATCAGGCGCAAATGACGCGAGCGTTGGATGCGCATGTGCCGCGACAGGCACGGACAGGGCGTCAGGGAGTTTCGACGGGGCGCGCTCCCGACTGACGCGACCAGAGGAACAAGGCCAGCAACGGCGCGATTCGACAGCCCACGAGCCAGGGCACCTGCACTGCGGAGTGAAAATCCGGATCGGGGGACGGCGTCATGCCCAGTGAGAATTTTCCGGCACCTGAGCCCGGGACGTATCCCTCCGGGATCCGGATGTCCATGCACGCATCCCGAAATGCTACGGCCTGACCTCGTGAATCCTAGACAAGGTTTTCCCTGGAACTAGGCGAAATCGCAAAGGGCATGACAGGGTCCACGGCCCAAGCCCACCCCTCCGCGGCGCCTTCAAGCTGAGCGGGCTGCTTCTTTGCTTCATCGGCTTCCCGCTGCTGCAGGCTATCCAGACGGCTCCCGCCTCGCTCATCGAGGACCGGGCTGTTAAGTAAATCCCAACCAACGACGCCCATAAGAAGGGGTCAGGCTACTACCTAGTAGCCTGACCCCTTCAAAAAACCTCCGCCAGGCCGTGCCCGAGGCCAATCCCTCCGTGTACTTCGGCCTGTCACTCGGTCTCAACTTCCCCCTCAACATGACCCTGGGCATGCCGGCCTGGATCACGCTGGCCGAGCGATGCCTGTGACGGCTCCGTCCGACGGACCGCGGGAACCAAGGGTCACTTCAGCTCCGGCAAGGCGTAGTAGGCGACCTCAGCGAAGAAGAATTCTGCCATGTTGAGACGAGCGTAGTCGTAGTGGCCGACAGCCTGCAGGACGGCGACACGGTCCTTAGGGTCGCCTGCCAAAGCCACGACGGCGGCGGCGGCGAGAGGGTTGCGCATCCAGGCGGCCTCGTAGCTCTTGCGCAGTCCACGCTTCTGCTGGTTCGCGATGCCGGCCAGTCGCTCGGCGTCCTTCTGGGTGGGCTGCGGGAACCACTGGTCGTAGACCTGACGCCAGTCGGCGTTGCCAAAGACCTTCCGGTCGGCGTTGTCAAACTGAGCGTGCGTCGCCACGGCGGGCGAAGCGAACTGAGCGGTGACGGCGAGGCCCTTGCGATAGCCCCCCCTGGTCTGCGCATCCTCCTCGACCGAAGCCAGCCACGCCAGGCCCGCCTGGGTGCCGACGTAGATCCAGAACTGTCCTTGCTGCAGATTGGGAATGAAGCCGAGGTCGCGCGGACACCCGAGCGAGCAGATCTCACGGCGGGTCTCAGCCGAGTTCGCAGGCCTCTCGTCCAAGGCCTTGCGATACCGCTCCAGCCAGACGGGGTCGCCGGTCATCTCATGCGTCGCCCTCAGCAGATGGAGATAACGTGCGGCGTCCCGGAAATGCTCGCCCTTGTATCCTCCGCGGAAGTCCCCCTTGAAGGCGCCGTCGCACGGGACGCGCCAACCGGTCGATTCCAGCACGTCGGCGACCTCACGCACCTTGGCCACGAGGGCGGCGCGTTCATCGGCGGATGGGATGTCGCTCCGCAGGTAAGCCTGGAGGCCGAGGAACCATGGATGCACCTGGTCATCTGAACTCAAGGGGTAGTGACACCGCGCGTCGGAGCCCACACCCCGGGCCACGAAGCCGGGGACGTCCGAGACCGAGGCGCATCTGAGCAGCCCTCCGGCAAGCCGGCGGGCCTCCTCTCTGTCGGGGGCGGCTCCGCTGCGTCGGGCCCGCTCGACCATGGCATGCAGGTACATGCCGGTGAACATCGGCCCGTTCTCGATCGGGCTCCACCAGCCGATGGCGTTGGGTCTGCCGAGACGGCAGTCCTCCGGGGTCGGCAGCTCCCCCACGTAGTCACGCATGATTCCGTGCTCGTCGACGAAACGCCTCCACGTTTCGGCATGGGCCTGCCTGATCGGTGGCGGAGGCGAGGCCTTCGCCGCGAGCTCATTCATGACCGCGTCATAGGCTGGCTTGGGCTGCCCCTTGCGGTCGAAGAGCAAAGGATGGTTCACGCGCTTCCAGGGGAAGTCATTCAGCCAGCTCTGGCCGTCGTGGAGGTTCCAGAACGATACGCGGATGATGACATCCTCATACTTCCGAAAAAGCCGGAACAGCTTCGCATACTGTTCCGCCTGCCGGGCGAGGACGTCCGGCGGACAGCCGTCCGCGTAGGGGTTGATCCTGGCCATCTCGGCACGGTGGACGTTGCCGTCGGCCCACCAGCGCCCGCGCGGGATCACGTCGATGTCCAGCTCGCTGACCACGGCCTTCATGCCGATGCCGCGGAGCGCGACCAGCGTCTTCTCCAACGCCTCGTAGGGCACCCGGTCGATCTCGTAATGCCCCTGGAGCCCGACCGCATGGACCGGCGCGCCCCGGGCCCTCAGCTTGGCGAGCAGCCGGAGCATCTTATCGCGCTTGCCGTCGAGCTCGTTGTTGTAGTCGTTGTAGATCAGCAGCGCCGACGGATCGGCGGCGTGCGCGTATTCGAAGGCCAGCGCGATGAACTCCTCGCCGGCGATGCGGGTCCAGCCCGACTCACGCAGGTCGGCATTCCCGTCATCCAGCGCCTCGTTGACCACGTCCCACGCGTGGATCCTGCCCTTGTAGCGGCCTACGCCCGTATCGATGTAGGCCTTCATGCGGCTGAGCAGCGCCTCCCTTGAGACTTGCTTGTCTCCGTCGCGGTAGAACCAAGCCGGCGTGCGGTCGTTCTTGGCCCAGACCAAGCAATGCCCCACAACTTTGAGCCCTTTGTCGTTCGCGAAGCCCACGAACCGGTCGGCCTGGGTGAAATACCAGGCCCCTTCCTTCGGACTTACCGCCGCGGGCTTCATGCAGTTCTCCGGCGTCACGTGGCTGAAATGAGTCGTCAGCAGCGACCAGTCTTCGGGACGGTCCCCGATCCGGTCGGCCAGCCCGACCCCGGAAGCCCACCCCGACGCCGAGCGCAGCGACTCCGCCCGGCCCAACACGGCCAAGCAGCAGACAATCATCAGAAAGACGGCACGAAGCATCCCGTCATCAAAGCAGGCATGGCATGTAAGTAAATAAATCCCAGCCAACGACACCCCTGAGGACCGGTCAGGCCGTCATCAAAGCGCCCCATCACTGAAATCGGCGAAAACCGGCGCTCCCCGGGCCAGTGATTCGCGCGTGACGGCCTGACTCCTTGCCTCACCCTGCGGCGGCAGGTGCGCCATTCGGGGAATTGCAAAGGGTCCGTCGCTGCTCGCTTGCCAGATCCTGAGGCCGGCCATTTGCTTGGCTGACTTCTCCTCATGCCTCTTCGTTGGATGATCGCAGGCTTTCTGATCGCTTCCCTGCACGCCGCGGAACCGACGGCAGTAACGTGGGCGACGCCGACGAAGCCGGAGTGGGACGGATGGGTGAATGACGTCGTCAAGATGCGCGCCGCCCGGAAGCCGCAGCCGTCAGCAGGCTGCCTTCATTCGGAGGCGGTCGCCTGGGACAGCTATCACGACGTGAACCAAAGCCATCTTGCCGACGGGCGGGTGCTTTCCTTGGACCTGAAAGACAAGGAATGGGAGGTCATCTCCGCCTGGAAGAAAGGCAAGAAGCTCCTGCTTTGCTACGACGAGGAAAACGGGGCGTCGCTGCTGGACCCTGATTCAAAGAGGCGCTTCCCGGTCAACGGCGGGTGGCAGCAGAAGGGCGGCTTCGAGCACCCGATCGACGGCTACCTGTCGTCCCTGAACGCCCAAAGCACCTACGACATGATGTCAGCCGGCTACGAGGCCCTCCGCCTCTGGCGTCTCGAGATCGACCGTACGGTCAGAAAGACGCTCGCCAAGAAGCACCTGCCCAAGAAGGAGCGGGACAAATTCATCGAGCTCACGGCGGCAAGGGTCAGGTATTGCGAACTTCAGGGATCGTTCGGCGGTTCGGCCATCCATGCCGACATCACCGGGACGGCAGCCGGCCCGATCGCCTCCAGCTACTCCGCAGACATCTATCGCGACGCCTACCGGCAACTGGCCGAGATCGCGGACCATCTGGCCGCTTACGACCGGGAGCCCGGCAAGTAGACCCAGTCGGGGAAAATACCCTGCCTTGGGCCGCCCTGCGGCGGCCAGGTGATGCCTAAAGGACTCACCGAACGGGCTCTCATCCCATCCGGCTCGTCTTCATGGTCGTCAAAGTGGCGGAGAGGATGGGATTCGAACCCACGATACCCTTTTGGGGTATACCCATTTAGCAAACGGGCGCTTTCGGCCACTCAGCCACCTCTCCAGGTCCCTTGTCAGTTCAAGGGACGTGTTGGATAGTCGGGGCACGGGGCGAGGTCAAGCCGTCGCTCCCCGTCGCCCATGATCAGAAGCGCCGGGTGACGCCGAGATAGGCGGAACGGGGCTGCGGGCCGAAGCCAAGGGCGGCCGGCGGCGCGTCCTCTCCGGTGAGATTCTCGACACGGAGGGAGACCTCGGTGTGCTCGCCGATGGTACGGCGGATCCATAGGCGGGCGTAGGTGGCGTTCGGGAGGTCGACGCGGCTGAAGGCGGCGAAGTCGAAATCTTCACGGCCGCGGAGATGGGTGACAGCCAGTCCGAAGATCCAGTCTTCTACGGGAATGAATTCAGCGCCGAGGCTGAGCGCGAAGTCGGGCCGACGGAGCAGCTGCTCACCCTGGGCCGCGGTACCGAGATAGCC
>CAZRPB010000086.1:0-7594 GCA_964601955.1 uncultured Klebsiella sp.
ATCCAGCGCTCGAGGTCCAGGCCGATGTCACGGCAGTATTCGACGGAGTCGGGCAGGCGCACGGCCAGCAGGAAGGGCCGGCCGCGACGCAGGCCCTCGGTCTCGGTCATGGCGCGGATGCGACGGACCATGTCGGTCATGAGCGCGCGCTCCGCGTCGTCGCAGGCGACGCCGGCCATGGCCGCCCGACGGAAGAACACGGGGTGACGGAAGAAGTCCAGTTCGACGCCGTCGACGTCGTAGTTGCGGCAGACTTCCTCGACATAGCGGAACGCCAGCTCGCGCACGGGCTCCTGGGTGTAGTCGATCGCGGTCCACGCCCCGAACTTCGGCTTCTTGGCCGCGGTCCCGATCATGTATTCGGGATGCCCGGTCTTGAGCCGGTTCGCACGCAGCATGACCGGGCCGTAGTCGGCGCCGGCGCCGTCATGCGTGTCGTTCATGCGGAAGGACCAGAAGACCTCCACGCCGTGCCTGCGTCCGAACTCCGTCATCACCTTCAGGGGGTCGGTGCCCGCCGCGAGGAGTTCGGCGGTGCGATTGGTCGCGAACATCGCCTCCTTGGTCGTGAAGACCTGCCCGACCTTGGTGTCGTGCGTGAACATCCCGAAGCCCGAGCTCCAGGTGCAGTAGGAGATGCAGTCCACCTGGCTGCCGATCAGGCCGGTCGTGCGCAGCTTCAGGAAGGCTTCCGCCGAATTGTCCTCGGTCTTGTACACCGGCTCGTTGCCGTCGTTGTTGAAGATGATGCGGCGCTGGCGGTTCAGCGCGGCCTTCCTCGCCTCACGCAGCTCCGCCAGCGAGGCGTCGGGCGCGTTCGCGCATCCGGAGGGCAGGCAGAGCAGGGCGGCGAAGAGGACGGTCGTTCTCATGGGGTCTGCGCAATCTGCCTTCCGCGGACGCCGTTGACAACGCCCACCTCCTATTCGCACGCCTTCGCCCGAATAAGACACCCATTACGCCTTTGCACTCTCATCCCCCTCGCCTAAAAAATCACACCCCACCTCCGAGCCTCCGGGCCTCCGTGCCTCCAGTTGTCTTCAACCCGCCCCTGTCCTTGCCCCTGTCCCTCGCAGCCACCCCATCCTCCATCACTCATCCTTCATCTGCATCTCCTGTCCCTGCCCCTGCCCCTGTCCCTCGAAGTCAGTCCCTCGCAGCACCCCCATGCCTCCCCTTGCCCCCGTGCCCGCACGCAGCCGCTCCGCGGCTGCGCACACCTTTGCACTTTTGCACGCGGCTCCGCCGCTGTTGCACCTTTGCACTTCATTGGTCTCTCGCCCGCTCCGATTCGTCCTCATCGCACTGACTTTCCTCTGCTGCGCGCATCTCCTCTCCGCCCCCGTCCCCGGCCCGATCGAGGCGCCCGCGGAGGGCCGCACGGTCTGGCTGCGCGCCTGGGTGAAGGTCGACCCGAGTTTCTTCTCCAAGCACGAGCGCAATCTGTTCGAGGAGTCGGTCGGGGTGCACTTCCGTGACTTCGCCGGCGCGCACGAGCTGCACGTCAACGGGGTGAAGGTCGGCACGGGCGGATCGTTCGACCCCTATCGCTCCGGCGCGGGCGAGATCTTCCGTCACAAGGTCCCGGTGGGCACGCTGCGCAAGGACGAGTGGAACGAGCTGGCGTTCCGCATCTTCGCCAAGGGAGGGAAGGGCGGTTTCACGGGCGAGGCGCCGTTCATCATGAACTATTTCCAGGAAAGCGTGCTCGAAGGGGAGTGGGAACTCATCGAGGGCGACGGGTTCCGTCCGGGTCCGGCGCTCAAGGACCGCCCGGCCTCCTACACGTTCGACAAGTTCCGTGAATCCAACCGGGTGCTCGGCCGCGCCGCCCAGGTGCACGGCCCCAAGCTCTCGCCGGCCGAGGCCTACGCCAAGATCCGCACGCTGCCGGGGCTGGAGGCCGAGCTGCTGCTGTCGGAGCCGCTGGTCGCCCAGCCGACGCACTTCAGCTTCGACTCCAAGGGTCGTCTCTGGGTCACGCAGTATCGTCAGTATCCCTACCCGGCCGGGGTCAGCATGGTCAGCCGCGACAAGTATTACCGCTCGCATTACGACCGCGTGCCTCCTCCTCCGCCTTTCCATGACAAGGGCGCGGACGTGGTCTCGATCCATGAGGACACGGACGGCGACGGGAAATATGACCGTCACAAGGTCTTCCAGGACGGGCTCAACATGGCCAACTCGGCCTTCCGCGCCCATGGCGGGGTCTGGGTGATGTCTCCGCCCTACCTGCTGTTCTACCCCGACGCGGACGGCGACGACGTGCCGGACGGCGCGCCGGTGGTGCACCTGCAGGGCTTCGGGCTGGAGGACACGCACTCGGTGGGCAACGGGATCATCCTCGGTCCGGACGGCTGGATCTACGGGGTGCACGGCAGCACGTCGTCGTCCCGCGTCACGCGGCCGGGCTTCGACTCCTCGGAGGCGGGCAGCGTCCACTTCGAGGGCTGCATGGTCTGGCGCTATCACCCGAAGACGCGCGAGTATGACATCTTCTGCGAGGGCTCGGGCAACCCTTTCGGTCTGGATGTCGACGCGGACGGGCGGCTCTACTCGGGCCACAACGGCGGGACGACCCGCGGCTGGCACTACGTCCAGGGCGGCATCTACCTCAAGCAGGGGGTCGACCCCGGCAAGTTCGGTCCTCCGCGCAGTCCGTATTCGTTCGGTCAGCTGCCGATCCTGGGCACGCGCACGAAGGTCCCGCGCTTCGCCCACTACGGCACGTTCGTCGAGGGCACGGCGATGCCCCGCTCGCTCGCGGGACACCTGCTCTCGATCGACCCGCTGCACAACACGGTCACGGATTCCGAGAGGCTCTGGGTCGGGGCGACGTATGAGACGTCCGACCTCGGCATCCCGATGTGGTCGGAGGACGTGGCGTTCCGTCCGCTCTACATCGCCAACGCGCCGGACGGCTCGGTCTACCTGTCCGACATGTATGAGTTCTACATCGCGCACGGGCAGCACTACCAGAACCAGATCGACCCCACCACGGGCCGGATGTACCGCCTGAAGGGGCAGGGCGCCGCGCTCGACCGCGACCTCAACCTGCAGGACAAGTCCTCCGCGCAGCTGGTCGCGCTTCTCGCCCACCCGAACAAGTGGCATCGCACGATGTCGCTCCAGCTGCTCGCCGAACGCCGCGACCTCTCGGTGGTCGACGCGCTGGAGGGCCTGCTCTTCGCCAAGGGCATGCCGGCCGACGAGCGCTCCGACGCGCCTCGCGGCGCGTTGGGCGCGCTCTGGGCGCTCTACCAGATCGACGCCCTCACCGACGCCCGGGCGGTCCGCGCGCTCAGCCACGGCTACGCCCCGGTGCGTCATTGGGCCACGCGCTTCCTCGGTGACAAATACGGGGTCAACCGCGGCCTCGGCGTCCCTGGCATCGGATCCCAGGGCGCGCGCGACCTGCCCGCCGACGTCTTCCGGTCGCTGCTCGCCCGCGCCGACGTCGAGACCGACGCCGAGGTGCGCTCGCAGATGGCCTCCACGGCCCGACGTCTCACGACCTCGCAGTCGCTCAAGCTCCTCGACCGTCTCGTGCGCAGGGACGAGGACGCGAAGGACCGCTACATCCCGCTGCTGCACTGGTGGGCGCTCGAAGCCCACGTCACGCTGGACCGTGAGGCGGTGCTCGGATTCCTGCGCGACGGTTCGCTCTGGGACCGCCCGGTGATGCAGGAGCACCTGCTGCCGCGCCTGATGCGACGCTTCGCCACCGAGGGTCGCCGCGCCGACCTGCTGGTCTGCGCCCGGCTCCTCGGCCTCGCCCCCACGCCCGCTCACTCGGCGCATCTCATGAAGGGCTTCGAGGAGGCCTATCGCGGCCGCGAGATGTCCGGTCTGCCCGACGAGCTCCTGAAGGCCCTGGCCGCCTCCGGCCGCGCGCCTCTCGTGCTACGCGTCCGGCAGGGCGAGGCCGCCGCCATCGCCGAAGCGCTCGGCATCCTGCGCAATCCGAAGTCGAAGCCCGAGGACCGCATCCTGCAGGCCCGGCTGTTCGGCGAAGTGCGTCATCCCGAGGCCCCCGCGCTGCTGCTCACCATCGCCACTTCCGAGCCCTCCGTCCCCCTGCGCAAGGCCGCGCTCATCTCCCTGATGGCCTACGACGACCCGTCCGTCGGCCCCAAGGCCGTGACCCTGCTGTCGGCCCCGAAACTCGACCCCGAGGTGCGCACGGCCGTCCTGGCCCTGCTGGCCAGCCGTTCCGCCTGGAGCGCTGACCTCCTCCGTGCGGTGAAGTCCGGCTCAGTCGCCTCCGCGATCATCCCTGCCGACATCGTGGATCGCATGCGCGGCCATGCCTCCGACGACCTGAAGGCGCTGCTTGCCGAGACCTATCCCGCGCCCGTCGCGAATCAGGGCGCCGATTGGAACGCCAGGATCGCCGACGTCGAGCGACGCCTCAAGGCCGGCACCGGCAATCCCTACGCCGGCGAGGCGACCTTCATGGAGCGTTGCGCCTCCTGTCACCGCCTCTTCTTCAAGGGCGGGCGCATCGGGCCGGAGCTCACCGCCTACCAGCGGGACAACCTCGGCACCATGCTCATCAGCATCGTCAATCCCAACGCCGAGATCCGCGAGGGCTTCCAGTATTTCTCCGTCCAGACCGTCGACGGACGTTCCCTCAGCGGCTTCCTCGTCGAACGCGACGCCCAGATCCTCGTCCTGCGCGGACTCGAGGGCGAGGACATCACCTTGCGACAGGCCGACGTGAAGGCCCTCGTCCCTGTCGGACGCAGCCTCATGCCCGAGGGACTCCTTGAAGGACTGTCCGACCAGCAGCTCCGCGACCTCTTCGCGTATCTCCGCATCTCCCAGCCCATCACCAAGTGACCTTGCGCGGCGGCAATGGGGTCTGGCTTATCTCGCGCAGCGATGATGTGCCTGACCCCGTTTGCCTGCAGCGTCAGTGGTGACACGTGGGCACGGTGACAAGTGGGCAAGGGAGCACCTGTTCCCTCTGTGCCTCCCGGCCGCCGCACGGCGGCCCTTTTCATCCTTCATCACCCATCCTTCATCTGGACAGGGTTTGGACGGGCCTCATGCATCCCGGGTGGTCTGTGCTTGCTGGGGTTCATGGGCTCTCAGATAAGTGAGCATGACCACGAGCCCCGCAGGTTTTCTGTTCCGCATCATCCTGGCCGCCCTGATGCTTTCGTCGGCCCCGGCCGTCCAAGCGGACGAGCAGGCCGAGAAGGTCAGGAAGGTGCTGGAAGTGCTCAAGGCGCTGAGCGAGGATGACGATGACGCGGACAAGCCCAAGAAGGCGGCTGCCAAGAAGAACAAGGCGACCAAGTCTTTCGAGCCCGCAGCCGACGCCGTCTTCTCCGCCGAAGCGCACTCACTGACCCCCGGCGCCATCTACCCCAGTCTCATCCTGGCCACCGCGACAATCAAGGACGACGGAACGCCCGATGACCCCTCTGACGCCACGCATTATGGCGACCCCATGGCCACCCTGGGCGTGCTGCTGCGCAACGTGCGCAAGGATGACAAGATCACCGTCGAGGTCACGGCCGACGCTGTCATCAAGCCTTCCAAGATTACTTTCACTGCCAAAGCTTCTGAGCTCCTCGTCACCGCCGCCCCGAAGGTTAAGTTCGATTTCGAGGCTTTGAGCAAGGTCACGCAGACACGTCCGATCAACGTCACCTTCAAGGTCACGCGCAACGGGAAGGCTGAGGATGACATAGACGAGGTGATGAGCCTGCGTCAAATCAATGACTGTCCTTATGGGGTCGTTTCTCCCACCCCCAAAAAGAACGGCAAGGTCGTCCAAGAAATGCACGACATCCGGTTCATGTTCGCCGCCTATGCGAACGAGAACCACCCGCAGATTGACCAGGTTCTCAAAGAGGCCAAGGCCACCGGGCTGTGTTCTCAGTTTCTAGGCTATCAGGCCGGCGAGAAGGAGGTCTTCGAGCAAGTAAACGCCGTCTGGGTGGCTCTGCAGCGACGTGGTATCACCTACTCCAGCATCACCAACACGACCCCCACTAAATTGGTCGGGCAGCAGCACGTCCGCTTCCTCGACGAATCCATCAACATGACGCAGGCCAATTGCGTCGACGGGTCGGTCCTCATGGCCTCGATCCTCAAGAAAATCGAGATCAAGACCTGCCTAGTTCTCGTTCCCGGACACTGCTACCTAGCATTCTATTCTAATGATCCTGAGAGGGGCGGCAAGCTATATGGGATCGAGACCACGATGCTTGGAGACAAGGCCGACCTCCGCGATGTGATCCATGCGTCAACTTTTTCGAGGCCAGATTCCCTTCAAAAGAATGCGGCAAAATTCCAGCAGGAGAACTCCGGCTTCATGCTCGTGGATTTGGACGAAGCCCGTGAGGCCGGCATCATGCCGATTCCTTACGTCAAAGGCCTGAAGTGATCCTTCGTCTCCGGTCATTTTGATTTTGAGTCAAGGCGGGGGCGCGTCAGCGCCCCTTATCATTTCTCACCCCGCCAGTTCGGCGAAGTCGCTCAGGTCGCCCAAGGGCGTGATGCCTTCGGTCCTGGCCACGATGGTCCGGATCTTCAGGTCGTTCAGGAAGCCCAGGTAGTCGCGGTCTTCCGGGCTCCTTGAGAAGGCCATCGCAGATCCAGGAGCGTCTGAGAGCCCGCCCTGCCGCTCCTGGGGTAGAGCAGGAGCAGGACCGGTACGGAAAGCCTTACATGGCCAAGCCAAGGCTCGGGCAGTCAGGATTCCGGGTGGCCGTCCTGGATGCCTATCGACGCCGCTGCGCCGTGACTGAAGAGAAGACCCTCCCGGTCTTGGAAGCAGCCCATATCCGCCCTTATGCCGACGGGGGAGGGCACGAGGTCGGCAACGGCCTGCTGCTACGCTCTGACTTCCATACCCTATTCGACGCCGGCTACCTGACCATCGACAACGATTACCGCCTCCTCGTCAGCAAGCGCCTCAAGGAAGAGTTCTTCAACGGCCGGCACTACTACGAACATCACGGCTGCCGGGTCCCCAATCTCCCGAGCCGCACCGACCTACTTCCGTCACGGACTGCGATTGAATGGCGGAACCAGGATTGGGCGGGCTAGGGCGGCATATTTTCTATATAAGTCTAGAGTCTAAAAGCTAGCTAGGGCTCCGGGGAGCTGCTTAGCTCCGGATCTTATGTCAAAGATCCAGATTCAAGGGGCTTCGAAGTTCGCCGGCCGATTCTTCTCCGAGTGCGGACAGTTCCAGTGGGCGCGCGAGTTCCTCCAGAACTCCGTCGAAGCAAAGGCGACTAAGGTCGAGTTCGGCCTGGAGTGGCAGGCGGTGGTCAATCATAAGGTCTACCGGCGCGTGATTTCCGACGACGGACTTGGGATGACCCCCGAAGAGTTGGTGCAGTTCTTCAAGACTCTGGGCTTGAGCAGCAAGAACACGGACGGACTTGAGAGCAACTACGGCATCGGCGCCAAGATCGCCTCTTTGCCCTGGAATCCCCTGGGCGTGACGGTGATCAGCTACGCGAAGAGAGGCGGCAGGTCCACCGCCGCCATGATCCGCATCTATAAGGACCAAGACGGGGACTTCTCCTTGCACGAATTCCGGGATGCCGATGATGCACTAGTTAGCCAT
>CAZRPB010000087.1:0-2384 GCA_964601955.1 uncultured Klebsiella sp.
GGGGTGGAAGCGCAGGACAAGGGATTCGAAGCCCAGCTGGCGCTCGTAGGCGTGCTCGCGCTCGAACCGGGGTTCGGCCGAGACGACCTCGATGCGGCCCACCAGGTCGACGCACTTCTGCAGGAGGGTGCGCAGCAGGAGCCGGGCGTGCGGGGCGCCCAGGCAGAGGTGCTCGCCGAAGCCGAAGGAGACGTGGGGGTTGGGCTTGCGGTCGAGCTTCACGGCGTACGGGTCGGGGAAGACCGCGGCGTCGAAGTTCGCCGAGGCCCAGCCGAGTCCCACCCGTCCGCCGGCGGGGACCTCATGCCCATGGACGTCGGTCTTCACCGGACACACGCGTCCGATGAGCGTCAGGGGCATGAAGACCCGGAAGAATTCCTCGCAGGCGATGGTGATGCGACGCGGGTCCTGACGCAGCCATTCGAGGTCCTCGGGCGTCCTTGCCAGATGGGCGAGCGCACAGGCGACGGTCAGGATGACCGTGTCGCGTCCGCCGGCGAAGGTGAGGTTGCCGAACCCCATCATCTCCTCCCGGGTGAGCCTGCGGCCCCGGAACTCCGCCTTGGTCAGCGCGCTGAAGAAATCCTCCCCGGGAGAACGCTCCGCCCGGTCGAACTGCGCGGAGAGATAGTCTTCGAGACGGTGTCCCTTCTTCAGTCCGCCGCGGATGCGGAAGACGTGGATGCCCCAGTCGATCCAGGTGTCGGCTTCCGATTCGGGCACGTTGAGCAGGTAGGTCAGCGCGCGGGACTGGAGGGGCAGGGCGAAGCCGTGCACGACCTCCTTCTCGCCCGAGGCCAGCGCGTCCCGCAGCAGGCCCTCGACCAGCGCTTCGACCTTGGCGGCCATCTCGGGAAGCTTGGGCCGTTGGAAGAACGGCTCCACGATGGCGCGGAACTCGGTGTGGTCCGGCGGGTCGGTCTCAATCGGCAGCTGGCGCATCGAACGCGCCTCCTCCTCGGAGGGGATGGGCACGCGGAAGGGGGCGTCGCTGCTGAAGGTCTTCCAGTCCTTGGCGGCGGCGCGCACCTCGGCGTGACGCAGGATAACCGGCACCTGTTCGCCCTGGAATTCGCAGCGCGCGGCGGCTCCCTTCTCCCGCTTCTCGCGGAAAGGGTCGTTGAAGAGGAATCCGAAGGGGCAGCCCATGGTCAGTCGGCGGTGACGCGGAGGACGCCGAGGCGTCCCTTGAACTTCACCGGTTCGCCGGCGTAGGGGATCGCAGCAAGGGCGGCGTCATGTCCGACGCAGAAATCCTCCTGCGGCTGGCGCGTGAACGCCTTCGGGCCTTTGACGACGACGGCAGGCGCGTCGCCCACCGCAAGGGTGAGCGTGCCGTCCTTCTCGAGCGTGGCCACGGCCTTGACCTCGCCCTCGGCCACCGGGGCCTCCACGAAGGCCTCCCCGCCGTTGCGCACGCTGAAACGCAGGCGTCCGGCCTGAAGGTGGAGGGCGTAGCCGATGGAGCTTCCTCCGTGGGACACGATCACGGCGTCCTTCTGCTTCGTGCTGAACACGGTCTCGATGCGGATGCGGCGGCCCGCGATCTGCGGGGCGTCCTTGCTCTCGAGCCGGTCGCCGTTCTTCAGCGCCGCGAGGGCCGGCTTGGGATCTTCCTGAACTTCATAAAGCAGCCTGGGCGAGGCGACCACGCCGGGACCTCGACGCGCCTGGGGCGTGGTGCCGCCGATTTCTGCGGCGATCTTCTCGGCCAGAGCCTTGAGCTTTTCAACGACCGCTGGCTCGCGCTCTGCGAGGTCGGTGGTCTCACCGATGTCGGCCTCGAGGTCGTAGAGGCGCGGCACCTTGGTGACGGCCCCCTCGTCCTTGCGCTTGCCGTGGCCGGCGGGCTGCGCGGCGAGCGCCAGCTTCCATCGGCCCTGCCGGACCGCCTGCAGGTTGTACCCCGAGAAGTAGTAGTGCGCCTCGCGGGCGGAGGCTTCCGTGCGGCCCGTGAGCAACGGAGCGATGTCGCGGCCGTCGATGACCGGTTCGGCCGGAACCTTGCCGCCGGCGAGTCCGACCAGCGTCGGCAGGACGTCGATCGTGCCGGCGACGGCGGACCGGGCGGTGCCGGCCGGAATCCTGCCCGGCCAGCGTACGACCGTGGGCACGCGCACGCCTCCCTCCCAGGTGCTGCCCTTGCTGCCGCGCAGCGGGCCAGCGGATCCGCCGTCCGCGCCCTTGATCATCCAGGGTCCGTTGTCGCTGGTGAAGAGCACCAGCGTGTTCTCATCGAGTCCTAGCTCCTTGAGGGTCTCCAGGACCTTGCCGACGGACCAGTCGACCTCCTCCACCCAGTCGCCGAACCGGCCGTTGGACGACTTGCCGCGGAAGGCCTCGCCGGGCCAGATGGGCGTGTGCACGGCGGTGTGCGGGAAATA
>CAZRPB010000087.1:2484-7590 GCA_964601955.1 uncultured Klebsiella sp.
GCCGTGGCGTAGCCGAGCGGACGGAGGAGGTCCGCGACGGTGTTCTCCGACGGATGGAGTCCATGGGAGCCGCCCGGGAAGTAGACGCCCGGGACTGAGACGCGCGCGCCGTAGCAGCCCGTCATGAGCTGGGCGCGGGAGACGGAACAGACCGGGGCGGCGTAGAAGCTCGTGAGCTTCATGCCTTCTGCCGCCATGCGGTCGAGGTTCGGGGTCCTCTGTTTGGTGGCCCCGTAGGGACCGATGTCCCCGTAACCTAGGTCGTCGATGAAGATGACGACGAAATTGGGCGGTCTCGGCGCGGCGAGCAGCGCGAGCGGAAGCAGGAGGAGGGACAGGATTCTCATCGGGTTCACTTGATGAAGGTGGCCGTCACGTAGAAGGCGCCGCAGAGGTCGTTGCCTTCCTTGTCCTTGAACCAGGCCTGCAGCTTGGTCCGTCCGCCGGGCAGGGTCGCGCGCAGCCTGATCGCCGAAGCGCCGGGTCCGGCCTGGGCGTCGAAAGTCAGGCCGGAGACGGTCAGCCGGGCGGCGGCGACGGGCAGGGCCTTGGCGGCGGGGGCGGTCTCCGGTCGTGCGTCGAGCGCGACCCCGAGGCGTTCCGGCCAGCGTCGCAGGGTGAACTCATATTCTCCCGCCCTTTCGACGACCACGTTGAGGTGGCCGCCCTGCGGGCCGCCCGCGGCGTTGTTCACGTGGCCCGTGTTGTCGACGTAGAGGTCCTGCCAGTCGGCGCAGCTGAGGTCGACGGAGGGCTGCTTGGGCGAGCCGAGGCTGAGGGTGTCGAAGATGCGGAGGGTCCGGTCGAAGTCGTTCTCCTTCCACCAGCGCTCGTAGTCTGACCGCAGGGCGGCGACGACCTCGGGGTGCGCGGCGGCCACGTCCGTGTCCTGATGTCGGTCCTTCGTCACGTCGTAGAGACGCTCGCCGTCGAGCAGGCGCCAGCTGCCGCGCATCACGGCGGCGGAGAATTTCCTCGGCCCCGAGGTGTTCTTCTCCCCTGCGCCCGGTCCGTATTGGACGAAAAGCGTGCGCTCGGGCAGGCGGTCGGTCTTGCCGCGGAGGAGGTCGGAGAGGTCGGTGCCGTCGAACGGTTGTCCGGCTGGGCGCACTCTGATGTCGGCCAAGGAAAGCAAAGTGGGCAGGATGTCCTGCGCCTGGGTGAGTTCGGCGACGTCACCGGGCCGGCGCAGGCCGCCGGCGGGCCAGCGGATGAAGCAGGGCACGCGGTGGCCGCCCTCCCAGTAGGTCACTTTGCCGCCGCGCAGGCCTGCGTTGAAGATCGGGACGCCGGCCGTGCCGCCGTTGTCGGTCATGAAGATGACCACCGTGTCCTCGCGCAGGCCCGTCGACTCCAGGAAGGACTCCAGCCGCCCCATGTTGTCATCGACGTTCGCGAGCATCGCGTAGAACGCGGACGCCTTGCGACCCTTGTAGAGGTCGAGGTATTCCTGCGGGGCGACCAGGGGGCCGTGGGCGGCGTGCAGGGGCAGGTAGCAGAAGAATGGGTTTTTCGCCTTCTGCTGCTCGCGCATCCAATTCATGGCTTCGGCAAAGCAGACGTCGGTGACGTAGCCCTTGAACGGCTCAGGTTTGTCGCCCCGGAGCATCCTTCCGTCGATGAGGGTGTTGCCGTATTCGGGCGCGCTGCCGAAGCCCCAGCCCGGCGCCCAGTAGGCCGTGCCGAAGCCTCGATCGATGGGCCGATGCGGGTAGCTGTCGCCGAGATGCCATTTGCCGAACATGCCCGTGGCGTAGCCGGCTGCACCGAAGAGCTTGGGAGCCATCGTGAAGCCAGGGCGGACGAAGGTGCGACCCGCGGTCACGGACGTCACGCCCGTGCGCATCCCGTGACACCCGGTGAGCAGCTGGCCGCGGGTGGGCGAACACATCGGTGCGACGTGGAAGTCGGTCAGGCGCACGCTCTGGGCGTGCAGGCGGTCGATGTGGGGGCTCCTGAAGAACGGATGCCCGTGGCAGGAGAAGTCGCCCATGCCGGCGTCGTCCACCAGCACGATGATGACGTTGGGTCCCTTGGTGCGGGTGATGAGCGGGGCCTCCGGGTCGCGGCGCGGGGCCGTGGACTGGGCTTCGCCGGCAGATCCGAGAAGCAGGCCGCAGAGCAGGGCGAGCAGGCGGTTCATCGCGAAGGGCTCACTTCTTCTGCGCCGCCTTCTTGCCCTGCGCCTTGCCCTTGGCCTTGCCCTTCGGCTGGCGGTCGAGGGTGAGGCGGGCGAGAGCCGAGAATTCGTCGGTCTGCTTCTGCCAGAGGTCGGCGAGCTCCTTGGCCTTCTCGGGCATCTTCGCGGAGAGGTCGTTCTGTTCGGCGCGGTCGACGCTCAGGTCGTAGAGCGCCCAGGCGTCGCCCTTGGCCGCGACCAGTTTGAAGTCGCCGACGCGGATCGCCCGGTTCTCCTCGTGCAGCCACCAGAGGCCGGGACGTTCGACGTTCACGTCGGCGCGCAGGGCCGGTGCCAGACTGCGGCCGGGGGCGGGCGGGATGGGCTGCCCCTTCCATTCGGTCGGCTTCTGGACGCCGGCGAGCTCGAGCACCGTCGGCACGAAGTCGATGACATGCGCGGGCGTCCGTCGGAGTTCGCCCTTGGCGGCGATGCCCATGGGCCAGTGGGCCACGAGGGGCGTGCTGATCCCGCCCTCATGCACCCAGGTCTTGTGGCGGCGGTGCGGTGTGTTGCATGCGTTGGAGAAGCCGGGCCCGAGGCAGAGGTAGGTCGCCGCGCTGCCCATTTCGGCCTTCGGATCGTGGCCGCCGTCGCGCACCATGATTTCGGCGCTGGCGCCGTTGTCGGAGGCGAAGAGGATGAGCGTGTTCTCGAAGGCGCCCATGGCCTTCAGCTGGGCGATGATGCGTCCGATTTCCCGGTCCATGCGGTCGACCATCGCGGCGTGGATGGCCATCTTGGTGGCCTGGAAGCGGCGCTGCTCCTCGTTGAGCGAATCCCAGGCGAGCGGGCGGTTCACTTCGCCGGGGCCGAGCTTGGAGATGGCCTCGGGGAAGGCGTAGGGCGGACCGACCTCCCGCTCGACCGCGGAGAGCGCGGTGTTGCTCAGCCCCATCTCCTTCTGGCGGGCGTGCCGTTCTGCGCGCATGCGGTCCCAGCCGGCGAGATACTTGTCACGGTACTTCGCGATGTCCTCCGGCAGGGCGTGCAGCGGGAAGTGGGGCGCGATGAACGCGACGTAGTGGAAGAACGGCTTGTCGGCGTGACCGGCCGCATGGTCCTTGAGGCACTCGATCGCGTGGTCGGCCGTGGCGATCGTGGCGTAGTATCCCTTCTCGTCCGCCGGCACCTTCACCGGCACGTCATCGATGGAGTTGCCCTTCGACGTGAAGAAGTTGCCCTGGTTCTTCATGTCCAGCGAGCGGTCGAAGCCGCCGGCGAGGACGGGGCCGTCGACGTGCCACTTGCCGCTGTGATAGCTTCGGTAGCCGGCGGACTTCAGGAAGTCGGGCAGCAGGCGGGCCCAGTCCTGGCGGACGCCCTGGCCTCCGCCGCCGAGGCCCGGCAGGGCGTCGCGATGGATCTGCTGGGCGTAGTAGCCGGTGAGCAGCGAGGAACGGGAGGGCCAGCAGCGGGCCGTGTTGTAGAACTGGGTGAAGCGCACCCCGTTGGCGGCCAGGCCGTCAAGGTTCGGGGTGGCGATCTCGCCGCCGTAGCAGCCGAGGTCGGAGTAGCCGAGGTCGTCGGCAAGGATCATCACGACGTTGGGTCGCGTGGGCGCGGCCCAGGCCAATGCGGCTGTGGTGAGCGCGATGAGGAGTGCGAGGGGACGTGGTGACTTCATAAGATCACTTCTTTTTCTTGGCGTTCTTCTGGGCCTGCTTCTTCCGACGGGCTGATGCGTCGTCAGCTTCGAGGCTCTCCTTGGAGGGAGGGGTCCATTCTGCCTTGGCGGGCTTGGCCACTTCGAGGGGGAAGGAATCGTCGTGGGCCTTCATCTCGGCGGTGAGAAGGTCCTGCAGGCGCTTGCGCGTGGCGGCATGCGCCGGCTGGTCGGCGAGGTTGGTCAGCTCATGCGGGTCGTTCTCCAGGTCGAAAAGTTGGGTGCGGTCGACCAGCGGGTAGCGGATGAGCTTCCAGCGTCCGTCGCTCACCGAGCGCATGCAGTCACGGTAACCCAAGTAGGAGGCCTCACGGACGGCCTTTCTTTCGCCGCGGATGACCGGTGTGAGGTCGCGTCCGTCGATCCCCTCGGGCGCCTTGGCGCCGGCCAGCGAGATGAAGGTCGGGAAGAGATCCATCAGGTAGGCGAAGGCCGAGGTGCGTCCCTGTGGGATGCCGGGGCCGGCGATGACGAGCGGGACGTGCATGCCGCCGCGCTCATAGAGGTTCTGTTTGCCGAAGAGTCCGTGCTCGCCGAGCGAAAGACCGTTGTCACCGGTGAAGACGATGACGGTGTTCTCCCACTGCCCGGTCTCCTTGAGAGCGGCGAAGATGCGGCCGACGTGGTGGTCGAGTCCGGTCACGCACGCGTAGTAGTCGGCGGTCTGCTTCTTGGTGTCTTCCTCCGTCCTCGGCCAGGGAGCGAGTCGTTCATCGCGCACCGTCATCTCGCCGTTGTCCCAAGGGTGCAGGGGCATGAAGGCGGGCGAAAGCGTGATCCGGGCCGGGTCGTACATCGCGTGGAATCGAGGTTCGGCCGAACGCGGGTCGTGCGGCACCGGTGGCGCGAGGTAGGCGTAGAACGGGGCGCCGTCCTTCCGGGCGGCGTGCTCCTTGAGGAAGGCGATCGTCCTGTTCGCCAACCTCGAGCTCGCATGGGCCCGGTCGGTGGCGGGGTTGTCCGCCGATCTGGCGTCATCGATGATGCTCGTCTGGAAGGCGTTCACCCCGGCGGTGAAGGCGTTGCCGCCCTTGCCCATGTGCCAGGTGCGGTAGCCGGCCGCGGCCAGCACGGAAGGCAGGAAGGTGGCGGGGTCGCCGGCATCAGGGCGTGCCGCCTTGGCTCCCGGGATGCGCTGCCAGGAGCGGCCGGTCAGCATCATCGTGCGGCTCGGAGTGCAGACCGCCCCGATCATGGAGCCCTGCGTGTAGGCGCGGGTGAAGGTCATGCCCCTCGCCACGAGCGAATCGAGGTTCGGCGT
>CAZRPB010000088.1:0-4697 GCA_964601955.1 uncultured Klebsiella sp.
GACCGCATGATCTCGCGGATCGACATCGAGACCGCCTGCTTCGGCACCTCATCCATGGTCGGGAACCATCCCTCGCCGAACTGCTGCCGACGGCAGGCGTCGTCAAGGTCGACCACGATGTAAGGCCGGGAGGTCTCGAAGTCCGCCGGCGGATCATTGAAGGCGAGATGGGAATTCTCACCGATGCCTGCGAAGCAGACCTCGATGGTGGTCTTGGAAATCAGGGACGAAAGCCTTTCCAGCTCGGCGCGCAGGTCACGGGCGTCCCCGTCCACAGGAATGAACTCAGGCCTGGCCGGCAGCAGGTTCACGAAGCGCTCGCGGAGATACTTCCGGAAGCTGGCTCCGTGGGATTCGGGCAGACCGACGTACTCGTCGAGATGGAAGACCGTGACCCGCGACCAGTCGATGCCGGGCGCCTTCACGAGCGCCTTGAGCGTCTCGAACTGGCTGGCGCCGGTGGCGACGATGATGCTGATGCGGTCCTTGCGCGCGAGCGCCTGGCGGATCGCCTCGGCGCCCTCGGCGGCCGCGGCCTCCCCCATGGCGGGAGCGTCCTTGTGAGTTCTGATCTTCATGACGGGGTGCTGAAAGACTGTCCCGGACCGCCCCGCGCGGGCAAGCGCCTAACGACGTCTGAAACGGGCGCTTTCGTCCGATTATCCGACGAGTTCAAGCCCGCTGAGCGTGCCGGTGGACGAGGCGAACCTGTCCGCCTCGATGCCCATGCGCTGGAGCATGGAGACGAAGAGGTTCGGCAGAGGATAGTTGTTCTCCGTGTCGAAAACGTGGTGCCGGCCGTGACGGAATCCGCCGCCCATCAACAGCGTCGGCAGGTTCGTGGTGACGTGGGTGCTGGCGTTGCCAAGGTTGCTGCCGTACAGGATCATGGTGCGATCGAGGAGCGGCGCGCCGTCCTCCTTGGCCTCCTTGAGGTCGGACATCAGCTTGGCGAGGAGCGTCATGTGCATGCTGTCGATCTGCCTGAGCTGCTCGAGCTTCTTGGCCGACCGCCCGTGGTGCGAAAGGCTGTGATACCCGTCGGTCGTGGTGTGCTCGTGGTCGATGTCGAGGGCGGGCGTGTTGACGCTGTCGAGCATCAGGGTCACCGCGCGGGAGGAGTCGGTCTCGAAGCAGAGCCGGGCCATGTCGTACATCAGGCGAACCTTGTCCATGTACTCCTTCGGACTGGCCGGATCGCGGGGAGCCGGCGAGGTCGCCATGGGGCGGGGCCTGCGTTCCCATTCCTTGGTCATCTGCATGCGCTTCTCCAGCTCACGCACGCTGGTGAAGTACTGGTCGAGACGGTCGCGGTCACGCGCGCCCATCGAACGGCGCAGTTCGCCCGCCTGGTCGCCGACGGCGTCAAGGATGCTCTGTCCGAGCTGCAGCCGACGCTCATGAGCAGCAACTTCCGCCTCGGAACCGCCCATGAACATCCTGCGGAACACCTCCGAGGGGCGCTCTTCGGTCGGGATCATCACGCCACCGGCGGTCCAGGAGAGACTGCGGGAACCGCGGGCGCAGTTCACGCCGAGCGTCATGGACGGGAAACGGGTCAGGTGGCCGATGCGCTCGGCCATGAACTGGTCGAGCGAGATCGTGTTGCGGAATCCACCGCTGCTCGGATGGGGAGCCGCGGTAAGGAAGCAGTTGTCGGCCGGGTGGCCGCCGTCGACATCCGGATGGGAGACCCCTGAAAAGACGCTGAAATCATTGCGGTGCGCCTGCAGGAGCTGGAGGTAGGGCGAAGGCCGGTAATCCCTGCCCTTCCCGGTCGGAAAGAAGTAGTCGGGCACCAGACCGAGGTTGTTGCAGATGCCCAGCATGCGTCTCGGCGTGGCCGCCGGAGCGGGAGACGAGGCGAACGCCGGGGTCATGGCCTCGAGCATCGGCAGGGCCATGAGCACGCCGGCTCCGGCGAGGAAACGGCGGCGGGACACGGCGCGCTGGAACGCGACGAAGGGGGCTTGGGCCGGGCGAAAGGATGCCATGGGGTCAGGTCACTTGTTAAGGAAGAGTTCGCTGGTGACAAGACCGCGGACCAGGTCGCGCACGCCGTAACGGCCGGCCCTGGCCCCGTCGAGGACGGCCTCGACCTTGGCGCGGTCGGCGAATCCGACGGGCGCCCCGGTGGCGTAGACCGTGAACTGGCCCAGGAGATTGCGGGCGAGCTGACGATCGTCGGCGGCGGCCAGACGCTTGAAGTCCCGGATGTCCTTGAACGGCTTGGCGTCGAGCTCGCCATAGGCCTCGACGGGCAGGGCGTTGTGGAAGGCGAAGGCCTGCCCGTTCTTGCCGATGCCGACCTCGGGCGTCTTGCCATCGAGCGCCCGGTACCGCTCACGGAAACCGCCCATGACGTCGAAGCTCTCCAGCGCGAAGCCGGGCGGGTCGATCTTGGTGTGGCAGGCGGCGCAGGACTCCAAGGTGCGGTGCTTCTCGAGCTGCTGACGGATGGTCACGGCGCCACGGGTGTCCGGCTCGACGGCGGGCACGCTGGGCGGCGGGGGCGGCGGCTTGCGGCCGAGGATGCGCTCCATCACCCAGGCGCCGCGGACGACGGGCGAGGTCGTGGTGCCGTTGGCGGTCACTTTCAGCACGGCCGCCTGCGTCATGAAGCCTCCGCGCACGCTGTCCGGAGGGAGGTCGACTTTCCGCAACTTCACGCCCTCGACCGGCGGCAGCCGGTACAGCGAGGCGAGCCGCTCGTTCACGAAGACGAAGTCGGCGTCGACGACCGCACGGGCCGGAAGGTTGCTGCGCAGGAGTTCGGCGAAGGTGGCACGGCTCTCGTCACGGGCCGACTCAAGGAGATGGTCGTCGAGGTAATAGTCCGGATAGAGCAGGCTGTCCGGGTCGTTGGCGCCGGCCTTGCGCAGGTCCAGCCAGTAGTCCGTGAAGGACTCGGTGAACCGTGCCGAACGGCCGTCGTCGAGGAGACGGTCGGCCTGGGCCCGCAGGACGGCAGGGTCACGAAGCTTGCCCGCCGCCGCCAAGGCGCGGAGTTCGGCGTCGGGCGGCGAGTTCCACAGGAAGAAGCTCAGCCGCGAGGCCAGCGCATGGTCGTCGAGCGGACCGGGCGCCTCGCGGAGGTAAAGGAACGAGGGCGAACAGAGCACGGCGGCATAGCCTGACAGCATCGCCTCGGCGAAGGAGCCGCCCGACTTCATGGCGCTCCGGATGACCGGCAGGAACCGCACCTCCTCCTCGGCGGAAACCGGACGACGGTAGGCGGCGCGCACGAATCTTCGCAGCAGACGCTCGGCGTCGGCCTCGGGGTCGCGCGGCGTCACGGCGTAAGGCAGGGAGGACCCCTTGGCGGCCGGCTTGACCGGGAGGTCGTCGAACAGCACCGCATAGGGCGCGGCGGGCCACTGCGGGGACAGGGGGCCTTTCACGTCGATCCAGCGCATGACCAGGCCGGGCTGGCCTTCGGGCGTGGCGAGAGGATTGGTGGCCCGGGCCGCACCGGGACGGGAGCGGAAGAACCGGGTCACGTCGATCTGGACGCTCTCCCCGGCCTTCAGGAAGACGTCGAGTTCGGCGACGGTCACGTCCGTCCCGAGGTCGATCGTGCCGATGCGACGAAGGACGCGAGGAGGCGTGAGGGCGTAGACCGTGACGGGCTCGGGCCGCCGTCCCTTGGAGATGTCATCGAGGTCGGGAATCTGCCAGCGCAGCACGCCCTTGGCCTTGGTCTTACCGGGTCCGACCCAGACCGAGTGACCGCAGAGGCTGATCAGATACCGGCCCGACTGCGGCGCCCGGAATGTGCCGAAGAACGGCTCGACCGGCTCGTAGGAGCCGTGCACCACCCCGACGCCCTCTTCGTCACGCAGGGCGGGGTCGGCCTTGCCCACGGTGGCGGGGGCGTCGCCGGCCCGGACGTCCGGCTGCCCCTTGAATCCGAGGGTCGGGAAAGTGGCCCGCTCCGGCGACTGGTTGAACTCGGAGAACTTCATCCTTCCGACATAGCCGCCCTGCTGGCGGGCGTAATGCCGGCGCGACGCGGATTCGTCCGGAGAGACGGAAGAGATGAAGGCGGAACGCAGGGCCTCCTCGGCCGCCGTCAGCGTACGCTGCAGCTGGACGTGCGAGACATCCAGGGCCTCCCCGCTCTTGTTGAAGCGATGCGCCTCGGTGTCCTCAGGCAGGGACTCCTTGATGTCCAGCCACGGCGCCTTCAGGAGGTCGCGCAAGGCGTTCTCATATTCGAACCGGTTCATCCTGCGCTCCACCGAACGCCCCTGGGCCGCGATGCGGGCGGACTCCTCGCGGAGGATGCGGGCGGAGAGGTCTCCGAGGAAGGCGGCCTGCGCGGCGGGCTCAGGACGTTCCTTCTTCCTGGGCGGCATCTCACCGCTGGCCGTGCGGTCGTGGATCTTCACCCAGACGGCGAGCGTCTTCGGGTCTCTCAGGTCGGACTTGAGGGCCGTCATGTCCAGCCCGCCCTTCCTGGCCTCGGAGTCATGGCACTCGACGCAGTGCCTCTCAAGAAAAGGAGATGCGGCGGCGGGGCCGGCGGCCGGGCAGAGCAGCAGAAGGGCGAGGACGACCTTGGATTCCATGCAGGCAATGAGACAGGCGGGGAACCGGCCGGTTTCCCATCATTTTAATCCGCCTGCCTGATTTTGGTTAGCCAGCCGAGGGAGACCAAAGCACGATGCGACCATGCGATCCGCCCCTCATCGCCG
>CAZRPB010000088.1:4797-7513 GCA_964601955.1 uncultured Klebsiella sp.
AACGACCTGCGCGAGGAGATGTCCATGACCCGCTGGGCGACCGACGCGGCGGAGCGCAAGGAGTTCCTGGCCGCGATGCGCGCCGCAGGCGTCACGTGCGTGTTCCAGAACACCGGGGAGGAAGGCAACGACCCGCTCCGGCTGATGAAGCGGCTGGCTCGGTTCACCTACGCGACCGACGTGGCCCGGGCGGACTGCCCCAAGGCGGTCTCGGCCGACGACATCCTCGAGGCGAAGCGCCTCGGGCGGCACTGCCTCTGCTTCACCACCAACGGCGTCCCTCTGCCGCAGGACTGGACTTCCGCACGCGATGAACTCCGCATGATCCGCCTCTTCCACCAGCTCGGAGTGAGGATGATGCACGTGACCTACAACCGCCGCAACCCGCTCGGCGACGGCGTGGGCGAGCCCTCCGACGGAGGCCTGAGCGACTTCGGACGTCAGGCCGTGGCGGAGATGAACCGCGTCGGGGTGATCGTCGACGTCTCCCATTCCGGCTGGAGGACCAGCCTGGAGGCCGCTAAGGCCTCCGTAAAGCCCATGGTGGCCAGCCACACGACGTGCGCCGGGCTCTACCGGCACTTCCGTTCCAAGCCCGACGACGTCATCAAGGCCGTCTGTGACACGGACGGCCTGATCGGCATCTGCGTCATCCCGCGTTTCCTGGGCGGCGCCGGCGACATCTCCGCCTTCCTCGACCACCTCGACTACGCCATCCGGAAGTTCGGGGCCGGCCGCGTGGCCATCGGCATGGACGTGTCCTACGTCTCCTCACGGGACGCCGCAGAGCGGGCCAGGCTGCCGAAGAACCTGCCCCGCGTGACGGAGCCCGGATGGGAGCACCTCTGGCCTCAGGACAAGTTCGTCGCCGCGCCTCACGCCGAGCGAAGCCTGGCCTGGACGAACTGGCCGCTCTTCACCGTCGGCATGGTGCAACGCGGACATGACGACGCCACGATCCGCAAGGTGCTCGGCGAGAACATGCTGAGGGTCCTCAGGGCTAATCAGGTCGGCTGATCTCGGATTCCGCCTCAGGAATCCCCCTCACGCGTCACGGCTTGAGGCGTCCGTCGTCGACGGCATCGCCGACAGGATGCTTTCCGTCATCCGTTCGGGCGCGCTGGTCGGCGTCGAGGCCTTGCCGGTCGAGGTCGAGGTCAACTCAGGCGAGATCGGCGAGTTCGGGCTCTGGCTGGTCGGACTGCCCGACGCCGCCGTGAAGGAATCGGAGGACCGCGTGACGTCAGCGCTGCAGAACGCGGGCCTGCGCCTGCCGGAGACGCGCACGACCATCAACCTGGCGCCGGGCGACCTGCGCAAGGAGGGCGCTTTCTACGACCTGCCCATCGCGCTCGGCCTCGCGGCGGCCACGGGCCAGCTCGACCGGAAGCGGCTCGGGCAATACCTCATCGCGGGCGAACTGGGGCTGAGCGGCGGCACGCGGCCGGTGCGCGGCGGCGTGGCCTTCGCGCTCCTGGCGAGAAAGATGGGCCTCAGGGGCGTGGTGCTGCCACGCGCGTCCGCGACGGAGGCCGCATTGGTCCCGGGCATCGAGGCCTTCGCGGCCGACTCCCTGGACGGGGCCCGGCGCTTCCTCAACGGCGACCCAGGTTTCGAGCCGCTGCCGCCGACGACGGCCCTGCCCGTCGCCGCGGGCGTCGACCTGCCCGACTTCTCGGAGGTCAAGGGCCAGCTCGCGGTGCGTCGGGCGGTCGAGGTCGCCGCGGCCGGCGGACACAACCTGCTGCTCATCGGTCCGCCGGGCTCGGGCAAATCGCTCATCGCGAAACGCATCCCGACCGTGCTGCCCGAGCCCGACCCCGAGGA
Source organism: uncultured Klebsiella sp. (assembly GCA_964601955.1). GTDB lineage: Bacteria > Verrucomicrobiota > Verrucomicrobiia > Opitutales > UBA953 > UBA953. The sequence goes on from CAZRPB010000088.1 coordinate 6,625, forward strand.
GCGGCTCGAGATCCTTTCGGTGCACTCCGCGGCGGGCACCTGCCCTTCCACCGACGCCCGCGCCTGGTCGCGGCCGTTCCGCTCACCGCACCACACCATCAGCGACATCGGCCTCATCGGCGGCGGCAGCATGCCCGGTCCGGGAGAAGTCTCCCTCGCGCACCGCGGCGTCCTCTTCCTCGATGAGCTGCCGGAGTTCCGTCGTTCCGCCCTGGAGGTGCTGCGCCAGCCGCTGGAGGACGGACAGGTGACCGTCTCGCGTGCGGCCGCCAAGGTCACCCTCCCCTCTCGCATCATGCTCGTAGCGGCGATGAACCCCTGCCCCTGCGGCCACCTCGGCGACCGCATGCGCGAGTGCCGGTGCGCCCCTGCGCAGATAAGACGCTACCGCTCACGCGTTTCAGGTCCGCTCCTCGACCGCATCGACGTGCAGGTGGAGGCGCCGGCGCTGACGATCGAGGAACTGCGCTCCGCCGCGCCCGGCGAAAGTTCGGCGGAGATGCGTTCGAGGGTCGAGGCGGCCCGGGCGGTCCAGCGCCTGCGTTTTTCAGGCCGGCCCGGAGGCTGCAACGCCGTGCTCGGCGGGCGGGACCTGCGTGAACATTGCGCGCTCGAACGCGCCCAGGGCGACCTGCTCCAGCAGGCGATGGAGAAGCTCGGCCTCTCCGCCCGCGCCTACGACCGCATCCTGCGCGTCGCACGCACGGTGGCCGACCTGTCCGCCTCCGAGCGCATCGCGACCGCCCATCTGCTCGAGGCCATCCACTACCGGTCCCTCGACCGGGGCTGAAAAACGCTCGCAGAAGGGGCGGCCCGAGGTTCATATGACGGCCTCATGAACCCCATCCGCCACTGCATCACCGCGGCCCTCGCCCTCGCCGCCGCCGTC
>CAZRPB010000089.1:0-7174 GCA_964601955.1 uncultured Klebsiella sp.
CCCTGGCCGATCTGGCCGCCTGCATGGACGAGTATCCTCAGAAGCTGATCAACCTGCGTGTCGCCTCCCGCCGGCCGCTCAAGGAACTGTCCCGACTCCAGGAGCGCATCCGTGAAGCGGATGCGTCCTTCGGCACGGACGGACGTCACCTGATCCGGTATTCCGGAACCGAGAGCAAGCTGCGCATATTGGTCGAGCACCGCGATGCCTCGGAGGCTGAACGTTGGTCCCGGGTTTTCGCGAAAGCGGTCGAGGAGGATTTCTCGGAGGTGAGCGCATGAGCACGTTCTTTCTTCCTCCGGCTCCTGCGTTGCCCACTTGCGAGCCTGCGCTCGGTGCGGACGGCCTCGCGGCCTTCCCCATCGCGAACCGATGCTTCCGTGAGCATCAGCTTGCGGCGCTGCAGTCCGCCGGTCTCGTCGAGGGCGATCCGGGCTCCGTCTGGCGTGTCGATCCCTGCGCCTGGCTTGATGCCGGGGAGGTCGCGTCCTGCGTCGCGTCGGGTCTTTCTGAGATGAGGGATGAAGAGGGCAGGGTCCTGCTCTCCAATGTCCGCGGCCAAGGGACGGCATCGGTGAAGAAATCCTTCACCGTCAGACATCCTTGGGACCTGCTGCGTGCCAACGAGCTGGCATTGGCCGCCCGGAAGCAGTTTGAACAGCAGGTCACCGTCCACCCTTCGACCTACGTCGACGGCAGGCTGTCCGTGGGTGCCAGCACCAAGATTCTGCCGGGCGTGGTCATCGAGGGGGATGTCGTCATCGGGGCCGGCTGCAAGGTGGGGCCCAACTGCTACATCCGGGGCGCGACGTCCATCGGCGACCGTTGCCACATCGGTCAGGCGGTCGAGGTCAAGAATTCGGTCATCCTTGCCGGCACCAGCGTCGGGCATCTGTCCTACGTCGGAGACTCGATCCTCTGCGACGGCGTCAACTTCGGGGCCGGGACCATCGTTTCCAACCTGCGCCATGATGGAAAGTCGCACCGCAGTGATGTGCTTGGCGTGCTGGTCGACACCGGCCGCAGGAAGTTCGGCACGGTCGTCGGCGCGGGCGTGCACACGGGCATCAACACCAGCGTCTATCCGGGTCGGAAACTCTGGCCCGGGACTTCCACCCGACCGGGCGAAATCGTCGCCCGTGACCTCCACGGCTGACCATGTGCGGCATCATCGGAGTCGTCGGAGGCGGTCCTGCCGTCCCGATCCTGCTCGGCGGACTCCGTCGGCTCGAATATCGCGGCTATGATTCGGCCGGACTCGCCCTGGCCGGTGACGGAGCCTTGCTCATCCGCAGGTCGGTCGGCAAGGTGGCGGCCTTGGCGGACAAGGTGGCCGGAGACCCTTCCGAAGGTCCGGTCGGCCGATGGAGCAGCGGCATCGCCCACACGCGGTGGGCGACCCACGGGGCGCCCACCGAGGCCAACGCGCATCCCCATCTCGACCGATCGGGTCGAATCGCCGTCGTCCATAACGGCATCATCGAGAACTATCGGGCATTGAGGGCGCGCTTGGAGTCCTCCGGCCATGTCTTCGCATCGGAGACCGACACCGAAGTCCTGGCCCGTCTCATCGGTGACCGTCATCAGGGCGACTTGAAGAGCGCCGTCATCGGGGCCCTGCGGGAAGTCGAGGGCGCCTACGGCATCGCCGTCCTCTGCGCGGACGATCCCGGCCGGCTGATCGTGGCCCGCAAGGGCAGCCCGTTGAGCGTCGGCGTGGCGGCGGGCAAGGTGCTGGTGGCTTCCGACCCGGCGGCTCTCGTGGCCCATACCCGGCAGGTCATCCACCTTGATGACGGTGACGTCGCCGAATTGACCGCTGATTCGGTCGAAGTCTCCGGGCTCGACCTCCGTCCTCGGCACCGCAGTCCCGACGAACTGCCGGCCGAGGTGGCCGTGGCGGAGAAGGACGGCCACGAGCACTTCATGCACAAGGAGATGCATGAGCAGCCGGAGAGCGTCCGCAACGCGTTGCGCGGTCGGGTCGACCTGGTGAACGGAGATTCCGTCCTGGCCGGACTCGGACGTGGCGAGGACGGGGAAGATGCGGCCGTGCGCCGTGCCGTCCTGCTGGGCTGCGGGACGTCCCTGCACGCCTGCATGGTGGGCGAGTTCGCCTTCGAAGAATTGGCGCAGTTGCCCGCCGAGGCCGAGCAGGCGGCCGAGTTCCGTTACCGCAATCCTCTGGTCGGCCCCGAGGACCTTGTCATCGCCGTCTCCCAGTCGGGAGAGACCGCCGACACCTTGGCGGCCGTCAAGGAGGCGCGCAACCGCGGCGCCCGCGTGCGGGGCTTGGTGAACGTCGTCGGCTCCGCCATCGCAAGGCAGACCGGCCGGGGCGTCTACCTGCACGTCGGACCCGAGGTCTCCGTGGCTTCCACCAAGGCCTTCACCGGACAGGTCGCCGTGCTGCTGCTCATGGCCCTCCGGCTGGGACGTTCACGTCGTCTTTCCAGGGAAAGGGGTCGTGAGATCGCCAAGGAGATCGACCGCATCCCTTCCATGATCGAGCGTGTCCTCGAGCTCGAGTCGGCGGCGATCAGGGCGGCGGAACGCATGGCGGAGTCGGAGCACGCCTTCTTCCTCGGCCGCGGTCCGATGCATCCCGTGGCGCTGGAGGGCGCCCTCAAGCTCAAGGAGATCAGCTACGTGCATGCCGAGGGCTATCATGCCGCCGAGCTCAAGCACGGCCCCATCGCGCTGCTGACCGAGGACACGCCCGTGGTCGTGATCGCCAACCGTTCGCCCGTCCGGGAAAAGACCCTGTCGAACGCCGAGGAGTGCCGGGCCCGGGGCGCAGGCATCATCGCGCTCGTGACCGAAGGACAGGAGTCCGTGCCAGGCGCGTGGGGTGAGCTGCGCATTCCCGACTGCGATCCATTGGTCGCTGCCGTACCCGCGGCCGTCGCGCTGCAGCTCCTCGCCTACCATGTGGCCCGACTGCGGGGGTGTCCCATCGATCAGCCCCGCAACCTGGCGAAGTCGGTGACCGTGGAGTGAGGGGGTTCCTTCAGCGTTAATCCTCAGACCGTCCGACTTGTGATGCACCCCGTGCCTCGCTCTCGTGACGCATGCCGTCAAATATGAAAACCTGTCCATCCTGCCTTCGTCGCAGACCTCTCGTCGATTTTCCGGCCGGCGGTGGCGGCCTGCCCACCCATCCGCTGTGCCGACCCTGCGTCAAGGAGGGCGTGAAGCGTCGTCTGTCCTCACGCAACCGGTCCCGGCGTCAGTCCAAGAAGGCCTGCGCCCAATGCGGACAGCTGCTGCCGATGGCGCTCTTCCATTGGATTCCGGCATCGCGGTGCCACCACAGCTACTGCCGTCCCTGCCACGCCGCCTACATGGCCGAGCGCTACCGCCGGTTGAAGGCCGGCAAGGCGTCCTGAAAGACGGGTTTCCCGCTGGTGGCCGGACGGGGACTTGAACCCCGAACCAATTGATTAAGAGTCAACTGCTCTACCATTGAGCTATCCGGCCAATCAGCGGAATAAGAAGGAGTGCGTGGCGGGGGACTTTTTTCAAGCGAATAAAAGTCGAGTCTGGGAGATGAAAAACTCGTTCGAAGTGGCCAGACGGGGACTCGAACCCCGAACCAATTGATTAAAAGTCAACTGCTCTACCATTGAGCTATCCGGCCCCGAACGGAACACAGCCTAGCACCCTGCGCTCCTGACCGCAAGCGGTCTCTTCAGCGTGCGCCGCGCTGACGTGTCGCCTCGAAGAGGCAGACGCCCGCGGACACGGAGACATTGAGGCATGGCACCTGGCCGAGCATCGGTATGCGCAGCAGGAAGTCGCACGTCTCCGCCGTCAGATGACGGATGCCGTCGCCTTCGGCGCCCAGCACGATGGCGAGGGGGCCCGAGAGACGTGCGGCATACAGCGACTGGCTCGCCTTGTGATCGCTCGTTCCGGCAATCCAGACGCCGCCGTCCTTGAGCTTGACCAGGGCGTTGCGCAGATTGTTGGCCTGCACGATGGGCAGGCTCTCGGCGGCGCCGACGGCCACCTTGCGCACCGTGTCGTTCACAGGGGAGGAGTTCTTGCGCGTGATGACCACGAATGCGCATCCCGCGCATTCCGCGGTGCGCAGGCATGCCCCGAGATTGTGCGGATCCTGCACGCCGTCGAGGACCAGGATGAGGGGGTCCTTCAGTCCCTCCAGCAGGGAAGGGATGGAGGATTCGTCGAAAAGACGTACCGGCCGGCTGAGGTCGGCGTGGCGAGGGGCGCGGTCGTTGCTCCTGGCCATGCCCGGTCAGCGTCGGCCCAGGCGGCCCCGGGAATGCAGCGCTTCGGCGATCTGCACGGCGTTGAGGGCCGCGCCCTTCCAGAGCTGGTCGCCGCTCACCCAGAGCGAGAGGCCGTTGTCGAAGAGCGTGTCCTTGCGGATGCGGCCGACGCCGCACTTCTCCTTGCCCGCGTAGTCGAGCGGCATCGGGTAGCGGCGGGTGGCCGGATCGTCGCAAAGCTCGGCGCCCTCGAAGGACGATACGGCCCTGCGGGCGGCGGCGACGTCCACCGGCCTTTCGAATTCAGCGCTGATCGCGATGGAGTGGGCTCGGAAGACGGGCACGCGGACGCAGGTGGTGGTGACGCGCAGGGAGGGGAGGCCCATGATCTTGCGGCCTTCATTGAGCATCTTCATCTCCTCCTTGGTGTAGCCGTCGTCGAGGAACGAGTCGACCTGCGGGATCAGGTTGAAGTTGATGGTGTGGGGATAGACCTTGGCCGGATGGCTCTCGCCGCGCGCCCAGGCGCGCGCCTGTGCGTCCAGCTCGCGCATGGCCTCGGCTCCGGTCCCGGAGACGGCCTGGTAGGTCGAGGCGAAGAAGCGTCTCAGACCGAAGGCCTGGTGCAGGGGCCAGAGGCCCATGAGGGCGATGGCCGTCGAGCAGTTCGGGTTGGCGATGATGCCCTTGTGCGCATCCAGGGCGGCGGCGTTGATTTCGGGCACCACCAGGGGGACGTCGTCCCGCATGCGGAAGGCGGAGCTGTTGTCGATGACCACGCATCCCCGCTTCACGGCCTCGGGGGCCAGGGCGAGGGAGATGGATCCGCCGGCACTGAAGACCGCGAAATCAAGCCCTTCGAAGGCCTCGGGCGTCGCCTCACGGACGGTCCATTCCTTGCCGCCGTAGGAAACCTTGGTGCCGGCTGAGCGTGCCGAGGCGAGGGGGCGGAGCTCCGCCACGGGGAACTTGCGCTTGGCGAGCAGCGCCAGCAGTTCTTGACCGACTGCGCCGGTCACGCCCACGATGCCGATACGGTATGCCATTTTCTGAAGAAGAGGAAGGTTTGCGCGGAGAGGTCGCGAGTCGCCTCGCGGCGCTGGGACTTCCGTCAGCGGAACATTGCATCATCGTCTCGATTGACCAGCAAAAACTATGGTTTTTCGGTCCGTCCGTCCGACGTTCCTGGCCGGTCAGCACCGCCCGTGCGGGCGCCGGGCAGCGGGAGGGTTCGAACCGGACGCCGCTCGGCATGCACCGCGTCGCGGAGAAGATCGGCGACGGGGCCCGCAAGGGCGCCGTCTTCAGGGCGAGGGTGGACACCGGCGAAGTCTGGACCGACCGACCCGACAATCCCGACAACCTCATCACGACGCGCATCCTCTGGCTCGACGGACTAGAGGACGGATTCAACCGAGGCGTCGACGCGCAGGGCGGGGTGGTCGACACCCGTCGTCGTTACGTCTACATCCACGGCACGAACCAGCATGCTTCGCTGGGTCGCCCCAACAGCCATGGCTGCGTCCTTCTTTCCGATGACGACGTGCTCGAACTCTACGGACTGACCCCGACCGGCACTCCCGTCCTGATCCTCGCCTAGCGGGCGGCCTCGCCCGGCAGCGCCTGCACCGGAGCGTCGAACTGAGTGGCCTTGCCCGCCCACTTGAGGAGCATGTCGCGGGCCACGGGACCGGCGGTCTTGCCGCCCCAGGTTCCGTCGTCCTCGCCCTCGATCAGCACGCAGAAGGCCACGGCCGGGTTCTTGGCGGGGGCGTATCCGATGATCCAGCCGAGGTGGGCCTTGACGCCTTCCTTGTAATATTCCGAGGTGCCGGTCTTGGCCGCGTAGGGAAGCCCCGGGATCTGCACGCTGCGGGCGGTGCCCTCCTCGACGCAGCGCTCCATGCCTGAACGGATCGCGGCCATCTGGTCCGGACGCAGTCCGATGGGTTCGGCACCGGCATGACGGCCGTCCCTCCTGGGGTCGTGGATGATGGTCGGCACCGTGCGCGTCTGACCCCTGGCGAGTGACGCGGCGAAACATGCCATGTGCAGCGGCGTGGTCAGGAGATAGCCCTGTCCGATGCTGAGATTGGCCGTGTCTCCCGGGCTCCAAGGGCCCGCGCCGTTGGGAAGACGCGCCTTGTAGGCAGCGTCGGGGACCACGAGGCCGCGACCGGCCGGATAGGGTAGTTCGGTTCCGTTGGCGGTCACCAGCAGCTGGGAATCGAGGCCGAAGCGCCTCGCCTCCGCCGCGATGGCGTCGACGCCCGTGCGGAGGCCGACCTGGTAGTTCCACACATTGCACGAGACCGCGAGCATCACTTCGAGGTCGACCGGCCCGTATCCCTGCGGGTCGTGCTCCGGGAAATCCCGGTTGCCGACGCGGAAGCTGGGGCCGCAATCGAGCACGTCATCCCATTGGACGGTTCCCTTGCGCAGCGCGGCGATGGCGTTGATCACCTTGAAGGTGGAGCCCGGTGCGTAGAGTCCCTGCGTGGCCCGGTTCAGCCACCCGCCCTTGCCGTCGATCTCATCATAGTAGGCCGACGTCACGCGTCCCGCCAGGCGGTTGGGATCGAATCCAGGCTGACTTGCGATCGCGAGGATCTCCCCGGTCCGTACGTCCATCATGATGGCGGCTCCGGGCAGGGGCGTGCCGTCAGGCGCCCTGATCTTCGCGAGGGAGGCTTCCGCGGTCTTCTGGATGCCGACGTCGAGGGACAGCATGATGTCACTGCCCTTCTGGGGGTCGACCTTGCGGATGAGTTCGTGATTGTAGCCGGCCGAAGTCTTGGACCAGAGCTCCCAGCCGCTGGTTCCGCTGATGTCGGCGTTGAAGGTGAGCTCGACGCCCGCCGCGCCCGTCTTGCCCGTGTGCCTCAGCTTCTGCAGGGCGAGCACCTCCTGGTCGATTTCCGCCGGCTCGGGAAGGACGT
>CAZRPB010000090.1:0-6956 GCA_964601955.1 uncultured Klebsiella sp.
TGTCGAAGGCGGCGCGCTCCTTGGCGCTGAGCAGGCGGTAGGCGTTGTCCATCGAGCGCAGCATGGAGTTGCGCTGGTGGTCGCTGAGCAGGTCGCGGTCGGGCGAGGCGTCGACGAGGCGGCGGAACTCGCGGTCGCGGTTCACGAAGCGCCCGGGATCCATGCCCTTGGGCGGACGCACGGCGGCGGAAGCCTCCTCGGGGTACGGCAGGTTCATCGGACCGAACTCACCGCCGAAGAATCCGGCGGTGGTGAAGGCCTTCAGCTCCTCGCTCTCGCCGACGCCCTCGAGGCGCTGGCCGACGTTGATGAAGGCAGGCATCACGGGATTGCGCGGACCGAGCACGCGGGCCATCCAGGCTCCGATGTGCGGACAGGCGACGGTCTGCGGCGGGACGTAGCCGGTGTGCCAGTGGAATTGGTGACGGGAATGGAGGATGCTGCCGAGGTCGGGCTGGAAGGCGGAGCGGATCAGGGTGCCGCGGTCCATGACGCCCGCGATGCCCTCGAGGCCCTCGCAGATCCGCACGCCGTCCACGGCGGTCGGGATCGAGGGGAAGGTGCTGAGGACCTGCGAGTAGGACATGCCCTTCTCGTACGGGGCGTAACGCTTGGGATCGAAGGTCTCCGGCGCGGCCATGCCGCCGGCGAGCCAGATGAGGATGCAGGCGTCGGCCTTGGCGGGCACGCGCTGCGCGGACTCCGCGCCGAGCGCGCGCGGAGCGGAGAGAGACAAGGTGGCGGCTCCGGCCGCGCCGAGCATGCGCAGGAACTCGCGTCGCGCGAGAGGCTCCGGCAGGGAAAGGTCGAGTTCGGGAAGGGGGCGGCTCATGGCTTCAGCGGACGGTCTGGAATTCAGGAAGCATGAACACGCCCCAGAGCAAATCGGCGACGCCGGTGGCGGAAGGCGCCTCGCCGACCATGCCGGCGGCGACGGCGAGCTCGGCCGGGGACGGTTCGCGGCAGAGGGCGGCCAGGTAGACGTGGCGCGCGAGGGCGGACGGGGAGTCCCACTTGCGGCGGAGAAGGTTGGCCGCGCCCCTCTCGACGAGGTCGGCCAGGGCCGCGCCGTTGGCGAGGTCGATGGCCTCCAAGGTGCTCAGCTCGTTCGGGCGCATGGAGACGATCTGCTCCCGATTGGGCCGACCGAGGGTGCGCTGGAGGAGGTCCGCCTTGAGGAGGCCGGCGCGCGGACGGAGCAGCGATCCGCCGAGGGCGCCGGCGACCATCTGGCTCATCTTCGCCTCGGCCGAAGCCCAGACGCCCGGCTGGTTGACCACCGCGGAGGCCTTCCACTTGACGTCCTTCGGCAGCGAACCGTCGCGGCCAGGAACCGTCTCGGTCCACTGCCACTGCGCGGAAGTCGCGACGACCTGGTCGCCGGCGGCGGACTGGACGTGCAGCTGCGCCCAGAAGGCGGCGGCGTTGGGCCTCGAGCCCGCGTTGCGCGCGAGGGCGACGACCTCGTTGCGTCCGTTCCGGACATGACGGGTGACGTCGGCGAGCTGCGGATCGGTCCAGTTGTCGCCGGAGGCGACGCGCACGCCGTTGACCCACAGCTCGAACTCGTTGTCGCAGCCGGCCACGACGAAGGCGCGCTTCACGGCGCCGCGCACGGCGAACTCCCGGCGGAAGGTCCGTGTCTCGCCGGCCGCCGGCAGACGCGCGCGCTGGCCGGTGAGGTCGTTGGACCAGACGGGCTGGGCGACGAGTCCGGCCGGAGGCGCCTCGCCCGCGGGGGCGCGCAAGACGGAGGCGTCGATCTTGCCGGGATATGCGTCCGTCACGCGCCAGACGGAATCCACGAACTGCTCGGCGGTCAGGCGCTTGGCGCGCGGGCCGCGGTAGACGTAGGCGCCCTCGTCGGCGTCGGCGGAGAGCACCTCGGCGCGCGAACGGTAGGCCTCGGAAGTCGCGATGAAGGCGAGCACGGCGCGCAGGTCGTACTTGGACTCGACCAGGCGATTGGCCAGCACGTCGAGCAGGTCCTGATTCCAAGGCTCGGTCTGCATGGCGTCGACGGGATGCACGACGCCCCGCCCCATCAGGCGGTGCCAGAGGCGGTTGACGACGGTTCGCTGGAAGCGGCCGTTTTCAGGATGCGTCATCAGCGCGGCGAGCTGGCGCAGGCGCTCCTCGCGCGGCGCGGCGGCGTCGACCTGGCCGAGTTCGGGGAAGGGCCAGGCGGCCGTGGCGGTGCGCCCGGTGGGCACGTCGCAGCGGACGAGCTCCATCGGCTTCGTCGCGTAGATGGCGGCGAGGCCGTAGGCGTCCTTCAGCTTCCAACGGTCGACGAAGCTGTCGTGGCACGAGGCGCACTTCATGTTGATGCCCAGGAAGGCCTGGGAGACGCTCTGTGAGAACTGCAGCTGGGGGAGCTGCCCGGCGCTCACGGCGCCCCGCCAGACGATGCCCTTGGAGAAGCCCTCGCTGTCCGGCGTGGGCGCGATGAGTTCGCGCACGAAGGCGTCGTAGGGCTTGTTGTTGACGAGGGAGGCGTAAAGCCAGCCGGTGATCTGCTTGCGGCCGCCGTCGATGTAGCCGGTGCCGGCGTAGTCATTGCGCAGCAGGTCGTTCCAGAAGGACATCCAATGGTCGGCGTAGTCGACGTCGCGCGCGAGCAGACGACGGACGAGGCGCTCGCGCTTGTCCGGCGCGGCGTCGGCGAGGAACGCGGCGGTCTCCTCCGGCGTGGGCAGGAGTCCGATGAGGTCGAGATGGGCGCGCCGCAGGAAGGCGGAGTCGGAGGCGGGCGCCGGCCGGGCCAGGCCGGCCTTGGCGGTCCAGGCGTCCAGCACGCGATCCACGGGATGGGCGCGGCCCTCTACGGCGGCGGGCAGTTCGGGCGTGCGAGGTTTCAGCGGCGGCTCATAGGCGGGCTTCTTGAAGGCGAAGCCCTCGTCCCACTTCAGTCCGTCGGCGACCCAGGAGCGCAGCTTGGCGACCTCGGCTTCGCTGAGGCCGGGCCCCTTGGGCGGCATGCGCTCATCCTTGTCCGCGCTGACGACGACGGCGAGCATGCGGGACGCGAGGTCGCCGGGCTTCACCACCGGACCGTCCTCGGATCCCTCGATGAGGTCGGCGCGGGTGTTCATCGACAGCCCGCCCTTCTTCTTGTCGCCGGCGTGGCACTCGGCGCAGTGCTTGCGCAGGATGGGCACGATCTCATGCGAGAAGTCCGCGGCCTCCGCGGCGGCGGCCGCGGCGAAGGCGAGGAGGAAGGGGGCGCTTCTCATGGGGACAGGTTTGTCCCCTGTTCTGACCGCGGCAAGCCCGCGGTGTTTCGGCCGTGGGCGCAAAGGAGGGAAAAAGAAAGGGGCGCCTTTCGGCGCCCCCTGATCCGACGCGGACCTGAGGTCAGGGCGCGAACACGACGCAGGCGGCGGCCGGAGCCTCGACGGCCTGCTTGGTGTCGATGAGCTTGCCCTCCCGGTCGATCCGGTAGGCGTTCAGCGTGCCGGACTTCTGGCCGGCGCAGACGAGCCAGCGGCCGTCCGGAGTCAGGCCGAAGCCGCGAGGGGTGGCGGGCGTGCCGAGCGCATGCTGGATGAGCGCGAGCTTGCCGTCCTTGGCGATGGAGTAGACGGCGATCGAGTCATGGCCTCGGTTGGAGACGTAGAGCGTCTTGCCGTCGGGCCGGACGAAAATCTCAGCCGTCGAGGCGCCCTTGGAGTCGGCGCCCTCGGGGAGGGTCGGCAGGGTCTGCAGTTCCTTCAGGCCGCCGTTGCGCTCCACGGAGAAGACGGTGACGGAGAGGGCCATCTCGTTGTTCACGTAAGCGAACTTGCCGTTGGGATGGAAGGCGAGGTGACGCGGGCCGGCGCCGGCCGCCACGCGGCCGGACTTCGGACGGTTGGCGTCCAAGGAACCCTTGGCAGGGTCGAACTTGTAGATGAAGACGTCGTCCGTGCCGAGGTCGGTCACGTAGGCGCGGCCGTTGGAGGGATGAAGATAGACCCCGTGGGCGTGCGGTCCGGCCTGCCGGGCGGCGTTGGGTCCGGTGCCCACGTGCTGCACGGACGCGCTGGCCGGAGCGAGCGAACCGTCGGCCTTGACCGGCAGGCAGGTGGTCGAGCCGGAGCCGTAGTTGACGACGATGACGTTCTTGCGCGCGGGATCGACGACGAGATGCGTCGGGCCCTTGCCCTTGGAAGATTCGGAGTTGAGCGCTCGGAGCGCGGAACCCTCGACCGCATGGGCGGCGACGGCGCCCTCGGTCCCTTCGGCGGTGCTGTAGAGGAACTTGCCGTCCGCGCTCAGGGCGAGATAGGAGGCGGACTTGGCCTCGGCGACGACGGCCGGCGCGGTGATCTTGCCGGACTTGCCGTCGACGACGCAGCGCAGGATGCCCTGGGCCTTGGGACCCGAGGTGCCGACGTACATCACATAGGAGGCGGGGGCGGCCTTGGCCTTCGAGGCCGCCTTCGCCTTGGGGGCGGGCTTGGGCGCAGGCGCTGAAGCGCTTCCGGGCGCGGCGGGTTCCTGCGTCTGGCAACCGGCGAGGAGGAGGGCCAGGGCGGCGATGGGTGCGTAGGTTTTGTTCATGATGTTCTGTTGTGCGGAAAAGTTCAGCGGCCGTCCCACCAGGCGTCGACCTTGGCCTTCAGGCCGGCCACACGGGCAGGGTCGGAGACGGCGAGGTCGCGGAGCTCGCGGGGGTCGTCCTTGAGGTTGAAGAGCTGAGGGGGCTCGTTCGCCCCGTTGATGCCGCTCGAGAAGATGGCCTTCCATTCACCGGCGACGACCCAGCGGTAGCGCAGGCTGGCGGCGGGTCGGCCGAGCTCGAGGATGTCGTGGGTGGAATTCGACCCGAAGACTTCGCCGCGCGCCGCGACGGCGGCGTCATCGAGCAGGTCGATGCCGTCGACCCCTGCCGGCACGGGCAGGCCGCAGAGTCTGAGCAAGGTGGGCATGATGTCGACCTCGCTGACCGCGCGGTCGACCGAGCCGGGCTTCACGCGTCCGGGCCAGGAGACGAGGATGGGCGTGCGCACGCCGCCCTCATGCGGCGACTGTTTGGAGCGCGGCGCATACCGGGAATTGTTCTGGCTCTGGATCCAGCCGTTGTCGGCGATGTAGATGACGACGGTGTCCTTGGAGAGCCCCTCCTTCTCGATGTGGGCGCGGATCTCGCCCACGGTCTCGTCGAACCATTCGACCATCGCCCAGTAGCGGGCCTGGTGGAGGGACGGGGTCTTGTCGACGTACTTGGCCAGCAGCCGATCGGGCGGGGTGTGCGGGTCGTGGGGCATCATGGGCGCATACCACACGAAGAAGGGCTTCTGATCCCGCTTGGCCTTGGAGATGAAATCGGTGACCGGAGCCAGGGTCTTGCGGCCGATGTCCAGGCCGTCGTCGCCATGCCGGCCGCCCTTGGTCATGCCCTCGGTGAAGCCGCCCCGGCGATAGTCGCCCAGCCACCACTTCCCGGTCTGCAGGCTGACGTAGCCCTTGGGCTCCAGCAGGCGGGGGATGTGGGGATTCTTCTCCCAGAGGGAGGTCATCTTTTCCCGGCCTTGCTGAAAGGAGGGGTGGGCGTACTTCGACTTGCCCTTGGCGGCGGGCGGCAGCACGGGGTCGTTGCCGGTGATGCCGTTGCGGTGGGGATGCTTGCCGGTCAGGAGGGCGGCCAAGCTGGGTCCGCAGAGGGAGTTGACCACGTAACCGCGGGGAAAAGCACGGCTTTCGGCGGCCAGACGGTCGATGTGGGGCGTCCGCACGTCCTTCGACCCCATGAAGCCGTAGTCATACCAGGCATGGTCGTCGGAGACGATCACGAGCACGTTGGGCGGCCGGGCGTCCTCGGCCTTCAGGGACGGGGAAAGCAGGACGGCCAGGGCCGTCACCAGGAAGGGCAACGTCTTCATCGGGGTCCGGACGAGAAAGCCCATCCGACGGCCCATGGCAAGCCCCCTCCCCGCCTCGGGTCCGGGCCGACCTCGCCGTCCGCCCGGCGATTGGCGGCCGGTTATAATCTTGTAGAAAACTTATGACGCGAGGCCCCTTTGACTTCCAGGGTCGGCGCGGCAAGATGAACGCCCTCGACCCCCTCCGGCAGAAGCCCCCGCGAAAAAAGTCCGCGCTGAATTTCACTGCCGCCCAGTCACTTGTGAAAACACGTTCCCGAAAGGGGCGTTTTCCGGCCCCTAGGTTAGAGGCACTTTCCAATTCTCCATGATCCCGCTCATCCCGAAAAGCACCGCCACGAAAGAAAACCGCACCCGCGAATCCCTCGGCCTCGCCGCCGACTTCCGCCGCTGCTCGCCGCCTGACGAACGCGACGGTCTCGGCCGCTACTTCGCCAACGCGCTCAATCACGACCGGCTCGACGCGAAGGAGGAGCTCCGCCTGGGCCGGGCCATCGCGGCCGGCCGCAAGGGCGACGAGATCGTCGGCGAAAAGGCGAAGTCGGCCTTCCAGCGGCTGACCTCGTGCAACCTGCGCCTGGTGTGCCACGTGACCAAGGAGTTCTCGGTGGACCGCGCGGTGCGCGAGGAGCTCATCGCCGCGGGCAACCTGGGGCTGACCATCGCCGCCCTGCGGTATGACGCCTCCTACGGCACCCGCTTCAGCACCTTCGCCTACATGCACATCCGCAGCAAGGTGTTCGCCGCGCTCAATCAGGAGCGGCGGGCGGTCCATCTTCCGCGCAACATCCACGAGAGCCTGTCCAAGCTGCGGACGGCGCGCGAACAGCTCACCCAGCGCCTCGGACGGGCTCCGGAGCAGGAGGAGCTGGCCGATGAGCTGCGCTGGTCGCCGGAAAAGGTGGTTCAGTTCCTCTGTCACGAACAGCACCCCGCCTCCCTCGACGCCCCCGTCGGCGATGACGAGGGCCTGACGTTCGGCCAGACGCTCGCCGACGACTCCGCGGAGACGCCCGTGGAGGCCGCCGGACGGTCTTCCGACGTCGAGCGTGTGCGCCGGGCGCTCGATGCGCTGCCGCCCAGGGAGGC
>CAZRPB010000091.1:0-6800 GCA_964601955.1 uncultured Klebsiella sp.
GGATACTGTCCCGTCAGGAGGCACGCCCGGGTCGGCGCGCAGTTCGGCGCGCTGGCGCAGGCTTCGGTGAAGACCACGCCTTCGCGGGCGAGTCGGTCGAGGTGAGGCGTGTCGACGAAGCGGTTGCCGGCGAAGGACGGATCGTTCCAGCCCATGTCATCGGCGAGGATGAAGACGATGTTGGGCTGGGCGGCCGAGGCTTTGACGACGAGGGCCAGCAGCGAAAGCAGGAGGCAGTGACGCATGGGGCGAGGTGCGGGGGTGATCAGGCGCCCTTCTTGCCGCCTTTGCCGCCCTTGCCGCCGCCTTTGCGCGCGGCCGGTTCCTCGCCCGGCTTGTACGACGGCGAGGCCACGGGCAGCTTGGCGCCGGCTTCTTGCAGTCGGGCGCGCAACTTGGCTTCCAGGCGGGCGGCATCCTCCTTGCGGGAGTCGACGAGGTTGTTCCGTTCGGACGGATCCTTGGCTAGGTCGAAGAGCAGGCGGGTGCTGTTCTCGTAATAAAGAACGAACTTAAGGTCCCCGTCGCGGAGACTGGAGACCGGGCTGTCACCCTGGTAATGGGGGAAGTGGAAGAGCAGGGCGCTGTCCCGTCGGACCACGGGTTGGTTGCCCCCGGCGAGAAGGGGGGACAGGTCCCCGCCGTCCAGGAGAGCGGGCAACTTTTCTTTCACGCCGGCCCAGCGGCAGAAAGTCGGGAAGAAATCGTAGCCGACGACGGGCTGATGGCACCACGAGCCCGGCGCCACGCCCGGACCGCGGACGATGAAGGGAACGCGGATGCCGCCTTCCCAGAGGCCGCCCTTGCCGCCGCGCAGGCCTTGGGACGTCCCTTTGCCACCTTTGCCGCCCCCACCCCCGCCGCCGTTGTCGGCCATGTAGATCACGTAGGTGTTCTTCTCAAGGCCCAGCGCCGCGATGGTCGCCAGAAGCTTGCCGACGCCCGTATCGAGGTCGTAGGCGATGGCCGCCCGGGCGGGATCATGGTGCAGTTTGCCAGGGGTCTTGGCCTCGAACTTGGCCAGGCTGGAGCGGTTGGCGTTCTCCGGCACGTGCAGGGCGTGATAGGACATCTGCAGGTAGAAAGGCTTACCTGCCTTGACGTTCTTCTCCATGAAGGCCTTGGCACGGTCGGTCATCCCGAAGATGTCGACGGGATTCGGGTCCTTGTGCGCGTCGGCGTCGCGGTTGCCGGTGTCACCGTCGCTCACGTCATAGCCATGTTTCTCCGGGCCGCTGCCGCCTAGGTGCCATTTGCCGAAGTGCGCCGTCGCGTAGCCGCTCTTGCGCAGCAGCTCGGCGAAGGTCACCTCGTCGTCACGGATCGCCTTGCGGTTGTCGCCTTCGATCAACTTATGGCCGGTCTCGGCCGGGGCGGCCTTGGTCCAGCCCAGCCGGGCCGGCGTCATCCCGGTCTGCAGGCTGATGCGCGTCGGCGAACAGACGGGCGCCGGGGCGTAGCCGTTGCTGAAGCGCATGCCTTGGGCCGCGAACTTTTCCAGGTTGGGCGTCTCGAAGAAGTCGCTTCGCGATTCGGCGATGTCCGGATGCATTCGGACGGAGAGTCCGTTCCAGTCCTGGTCGTCGGAAAGGATCAGGATGATGTTCGGACGCGGATCGGCGGCCAGGGCCGGGACGATGCCGCATGACAGCAGGGTGACGATGATGGCTAGCGTTCTCATGGTTCTGAAATGACGGGGCGGTCCGCCTCATGATGGGTCTCATGGCGGAAGAAATCGTCGGACAAGGTCTCCCCTGGCTGAAGAAGCAGTTCGATGCTTCGGGGGCCGCCTTGGCCCCTGGGCATCTGCCGCAGGATGAGTCGTTCGATGGAGCCGTCCGCGGGGTCGTACCAGATCTCGACCTCCTTGGGTCCGCCGAGTTCGGAATCATCGCGCAGCGCTCGCAGCTTGCGGACATCCGGCGAATGCCGGTCGACCCATTCCACTCGGTATCGCCTTCTGATGCTGTCAAGATGGTCTCTCACCTCGAGGAAGGCCACGTCGCCCGTCGGCGCGAAGAGGGCACGTCCGAAGCGGGCCGGATCCGCGCTGACTCTGACCGGTCCGGTGCCGCGCATCATCCAGCTCCCGGTCCGATCGCCGCCGAACATGCGAATTTCGCCATTGGGCAGGCTTTGACGGAGCAGGAAATCGCCCCGGCCCCTGATCCAAAGGGTCGCTCCATCCAGATGGTTGTTGGGAGGGTAGGCGCCGCGCCCTTTGGATGAGTCCTCAGGTCTGCCTGGCTCAAGAACCCGGACCGCGTAGGTCCGGGTCAATGGCCTATCGGCCGCGAGGGCGAGCTGTTCGAGCGAGGCCATCGCATCGGACGGACGAAGCAAGAAGGTGGCCGTCATGACGGCGGCCGCCACGGCGGCGGCCGCGAGCCAGGCGCCCCGCCTCCAGGGGGAGGCGGCACGGTGTTCACCGATCCGTCTGAAGAACGCGTCGGGATCCCTGCCGAGGGCGCCCGCGAGTCCCTCCTGGCATAGCATGGCATGCAGGACTGCATGATCGGCCATGCGGCGTCGGTGCCGCGGACTCCGCCTCAGAAGCTCGGCCAGGGCTGCGCGGCCGGAATCGTCCGTCATTCCGTGCAGCATCTCCAGCGCAAGGTCATCCAGCTCCTTCATGCCATCGGAGTCGTTCATGGACTTCCCAGCTTTCTTTCGACGCAGGCGGACAGCGCCAGATGAGCCTGCTTGATCGCCTTGTAGACCGCCATGGGGGTCCTGCGCCACGATTCGGCGATTCTCGCGACCGGCGTGGATTCCTCGTAGCGCTGTCGGAGCATCTCTCTCTGGCGGTCCGTCAGGCCGCCCAGGCAGTCGCGCAAAGCGTCGAGGCGATCGGCGTAAGCCGTGACGGCCGCTTCGGCCTCGTCAGCCAGGCCTTCCAGGGTCGCCTCGTCGAGCGGCAGGGGGAGCCTGCGTTGACGACGGCGCCATTCCATCGCCAGCAGCCGCGCGAATCCGATTCCCCATGCGACGAAGGGCCGGTTCTTGTCGTATGTCCCGAACTTGAGCCAGAGCCGTTCGGCCAGCTCCTGGATGAGTTCATCCGCCGCCTGCCGGTCGTGCA
Source organism: uncultured Klebsiella sp. (assembly GCA_964601955.1). Lineage (GTDB taxonomy): Bacteria > Verrucomicrobiota > Verrucomicrobiia > Opitutales > UBA953 > UBA953. Next base: position 3,083 of record CAZRPB010000091.1, read on the forward strand.
CCAGCGACATCAGGTAGCCGTAGAGGGACGGCTGGGCGGCGACGAAGAGCTTCGTGAAAGCGATGTGGGATTCGTCGGAGGCCATGGGGGCTTCAATAAGTATTGTCTGAGAGCCTCGTCTATTAAACCACGCCGGGTCGAATAAGTTGAAGATGCGCCGGGTTGGCCTTCCGTCCTGTGCGTCGACAGGGTACTTTACGCGGTTGCATGGAATGCATGACCGGCCTAGGAGATGCGGGTCCATGAGCCCCACGCGTCGCACCTTTCTCGGATCCCTCGGCGGCATGGCCGCCGGCTTCGCCCTCGCTCCGGCCCTCCGTGCGGCGGAATCGGGCGACAAGCCCCTCGGCCTGGCCCTCTGCGGGCTGGGCAACTACTCGAACGGAGAGCTTTCCCCGGCGCTGCTGGAGACCAAGAACGTGAAGCTGGTGGCCGCCATCACCGGCACCCGTGAGAAGGGCGTGAAGCTCGCCAAGCTGCACGGATTCGACGAGGCGAACGTCTACTCCTATGACCAGTGGGACAAGGTCGCCGCCAACAAGTCCATCGACATCGTCTACGTGGTCACGCCTCCGGGCGTGCATGCCCGGAACGTCCTCGACGCCTTCGGCGCAGGCAAGCACGTCATCTGCGAGAAGCCCATGGCCACCTCGGTGGCCGACTGCGACGCGATGATCGCCGCCGGAAAGAAGGCCGGCAAGCGGCTGGCCATCGGTTACCGTCTGCACTTCGACCCCTATCACCAGGAACTCGTCCGCCTGGCCAAGACGCAGGAGTTCGGTCCTTTCATGAAGATGACGACCGCCAACGGCTTCACCCTCCGTCGCAAGGTCTGGCGGATCGAGAAGAAGCTGGCCGGCGGCGGGGCGCTCCTCGACATGGGGGTATATTCCATCCAAGCGTGCTGCATGGCGGCTGACGCCAATCCCGTCTCGGTCATCGCCAAGGAGCTGCCCAAGACGATGCCCGAGCTCTACACCGAGGTTGAGGAGGCCATGGAGTTCAGGCTCGAGTTCGCCAACGGCGCCGTGGCGGACGTCTGGACGGGCTACAATGACAACCGTGCGCTCTTCCACGCCGAGGCGGCCAGGGGCTGGTTCAAGGGGGAGAAGCCCGTCTTCAGCTACCGCAACCTGAACATCTCCACCTCGGCCAAGGGCAAGCTGGACTTCGGCGTGTTCCGTCAGCAGCAGCGTCACATGGACGGGGTCGCCGCGGCGTTCCGCAACGGCACCGAGGTCACCTGCACCGGCGAGGTCGGCCGGCGTGACATGGTGATAGTCGAGGGCATCTACGAGTCCCTCCGCACCGGCAGGAAGGTCGGACTTAAGTACGCCTGAGGTCGCCGAGACGGAGCCTGCCGGGCCCGTCACAGCGACTTCCCTCCGACGCCACCTTCAGACTTCCCAGTCTTCGCCCTTGCCGGCGAGGATGCGGTCGATGGCCTGCAGGACCTGGTCCGCGGCCTGTTCGGTCGTGGTGCGGTCGGTACGGACGTGGACTTCAGGCGATTCCGGAGCCTCGTAGGGCGAGGAGATGCCTGTGAATTCGGAGATCTCGCCCTTGCGGGCCTTCGCGTAGAGTCCCTTCACGTCACGCTTTTCACAGACTTCCAGCGGGGCGTCGACGAAGACCTCGATGAAGGGATGGTTGGCTAGCGCGGCCCGCGCCTTGGCGCGGTCGGCGGCCAGCGGTGCGATGAGCGTGACCAGCGCGATCTGGCCGGCGTTGGCGTGCAGTCCCGCCACGGCGGCGGCTCGACGCACGCTTTCGGCGCGGTCGGCGGCGGAGAAGCCCAGGTCGCGGTTCAGCCCGGCGCGCAGGTCGTCACCGTCGACCCGGATGACGTTGCGTCCCGCGTCGAAGAGACGACGTTCGACCAGTTCGGCGACGGTTGACTTCCCCGAGCCCGACAGGCCCGTGAACCAGACCACCGCGGGCGGGTGTCCGGCTCGTGCGGTCCGTTCGGCCGCGGTGACCTTGCCGGAGCCCTTGCCGCCTTCGGAGCGGGCTTCGAGGATGATGCCGCCTCCGTGGATGCGTCCGCCTTCCTCCAGGGCGAAGCGCCCGGTCACCGGGCACTCGTGATGCAGGTCGAAGGCGATGGGGCGCGTGGCGCGGACGATGATCTCGCAGATGGAGTCACGCGGCACCGAATCGGACGGCACGGATTCGAGCGTCGAGGCGTCGGTGACCTTCTCGATCTTCGCCACGACCGCCTCGACGTTCTGGGTCAGCAGTCGCAGACGGTAGGTCTTGGATGGCACCAGGGGCTCCTTGCCCAGCCAGAAGACGCGGGCGCGGAACTCACGTCCGACGCGGGGCTGGGACGTGGCGTGCGAGGCGATCTGGCCGCGCTCGACGAAGATCTGCTCGGTGAGCGTCACGCTGGCGGAGCCGCCCGTGCCGACGACGTCACGGGAAGGGCCGGGCCAGTCCTCGAAAGTCTTGGCCACGCTGCGACGGCCTCCCGGCTGGAAGACCAGCTCCTCGCCGGGGCGGATGGCTCCGGCCTCGACGCGGCCGGCGACGATGCGCCGGTGGTCGAATCGGTAGATGTCGGAGACCGGCAGACGGAGCGGGAGGCCCGTGAGGTCGTCCTCGTGCGCGAAGGTGTCCAGCGCCTCCGTGACCGTCGGGCCGCGCCACCAGGCCATCTTGGCCGAGCGTTCGACCACGTTCTCTCCGTGCTTGGCGGCGATCGGGATGAAATGGGCGGCCTGCAGGCCGAGCGACTTCAGGAAGGCGGAATATTCGGCGACGATACGACGGTAGGTCTCCTCCGAGTGATCCACCAGGTCCATCTTGTTCACCAGCACGACCAGCTGGCGCACCCCGAGCAGGGAGAGCAGGAACGCGTGACGCCGTGACTGGTCCATCACGCCCTCATGGGCGTCGATGAGCAGCAGGGCGGCCGAGGCCGAGGCGGCTCCGGTGACCATGTTCTTGAGGAACTCCTTGTGGCCCGGGGCGTCGATGATCGCGTAGGCGCGCTTCTTGGTGCGGAAGAAGATGCGCGTGGTGTCGATGGTGATGTTCTGCTCCTGCTCCTCGATGAGGGCGTCGAGCAGGAAGGCGTATTCGAACTCCATGCCTTCGGCGGCGCAGTTGCGACGGACCTGGTCCATCTTGCCGTTGGGCAGCGAGTCGGTGTCGTGCAGGAGCCGCCCGACGAAGGTGGACTTGCCGTGGTCGACGTGGCCGACGACGACCACGTGCATCTTGCGATGGTCCTCGGTCTGCTCCGTCACGGAGGCGGCGGGAAGGGTGGAAGGGGAGGTGGACATGGTTCCGGAAATCACATGAAGCCCTTGGCGCGCAGCTCCTGCATGGAGTTGCGTCCGACGTGGTCCTGGGCGCGGCCCGCGCGCTCGCTCACCTTGGTGCGGCGCAGCTCCTCGATGACCTCGTCGATGTTGCTGGCCGGGCTGTCCACGGGATGCGTGATCGGGTGGCAGCCGAGGGAGCGGAAGCGCTTGCCGTTGCGGGAGAAGTAGAGGGTGGGATTCGGGATGTTCTCCCGGCGGATGTACTCCCAGATGTCCAGTTCCGTCCACTCAAGCAGGGGCTGCACGCGGATGTGGCCGCCCTCGGGGGCGACGCTCGCGAACTGTCCCCAGAACTCCGGCGGCTGGTCCTTGTAATCCCAGGTGCTGTCGGCCGTGCGGGGGGAGAACCAGCGCTCCTTGGCGCGGGTCGGGTCCTCGTCGCGGCGGAT
>CAZRPB010000092.1:0-6790 GCA_964601955.1 uncultured Klebsiella sp.
CCTCCCTCGTCGCCGCCCCTGAAGGACGTCCCGGACGTCCGGAAGGAAAGCCCGGCGCCGAACGTCCCGGCCGACCCGACCTGTCCGAACTCCGCAAGAAGCTCGAAGGCATGACCCCCGAGGAGCGCAAGGAGTTCCTGGAAAAGCATCCCGAACTGAAGGAGAAGCTGGCCAAGCTCCGTGAAGGCGACCGCCCCGGCCCTTCGCCCGAACTCCGCAAGAAGCTCGCCGACATGTCCCCTGAGGAGCGCAAGGAGTTCCTCGAGAAGCATCCGGAACTGAAGGAGAAGCTCGGCAAGGCGCGCGAGAAGATCGAATCCCTCACGCCCGAGCAGAAGGAGAAGCTGAAGGACCGCGCCAAGGAGAAGGTCGCCGACCTCTCGCCGGAACAGAAGGAGAAGCTCCGTGAGCGCATGAAGGAACGCCTCGAGAAGGCCACGCCCGAACAGAAGGAGCAGATGAAGGCCCGCCTGAAGGAGAAGCTCGACGGCATGAGCGCCGAGCAGAAGGAGGCCTTCCTGAAGGACCATCCTGAGGCGGCCGAGCTGCTCAAGTGAGCGCCGCCTGAGCCGAAAGGGCCGGCCCACGCCGGCCCTTTTTGTTTCCACACGACAATAGGAACGTCTAGGCATCTCCCATGCGCGCCTTGCTGCCCCTGCTACTCGCCGTCGTCGCTTTCGCCCAGAAGGCGCCCGTGCTGCCCGAGAGCGTGAAGCTCGCCAAGGATCTGGTCTACTCGACGCCGGGCGAAGAGACGCTGAAGCTCGACCTCTACCTGCCGGCTGACGCGCCGAAGCGACGGCTTCCGGTCATCCTCTGGGTGCATGGCGGCGGGTGGAAGGCGGGCAGCAAGGACCGCTGTCCGGCGGTCTGGCTGGCTCCCGAGGGCTACGTGATCGCCAGCATGAATTACCGTCTCATCCCCGCCCATCGCTGGCCGGCCCAGCTGGAGGACCTCCGGGCGGCCGTGCGCTGGCTGAAGGTCAACGCCGACAAATATGGCATCGACGCGAAACGCATCGTGGCTTGGGGCGGATCCGCCGGCGGGCATCTGGTCTCCGTCCTGGGCACGGCCGATGCCGAGCCCGAGGACCGCATCCGCGCGGTGATTGACTGGTACGGCCCGAGTGACCTGCTCACCATGCCGCCGAACGTCCTGTCTGAAGGTCGCACACGCGAGGACCTCGCCAAGGCCAACGGGGCTCTGCTGCTAGGAGGGGTCGTGATGGACAGGCCCGCCCTGGCGAAGTCCGCCAGCGCCCTGCATCTGGCCTCGGCCGGCGACGTGCCGTTCCTGATCATGCATGGCGACAAGGACGCCCAGGTGCCCATCGACCAGAGCCAGCGCCTGCATGACCGTCTCCGTGCGGTCGGAGTGTTCTCCGTCTATCAGCCCGTCTACGGGGCCGGCCATGGCGGCAAGGAGTTCGACTCCGAGGAATCCCGCCGGGTCATCCGCGATTTCCTGAAATCAGTCCTGCGCTGAGTCTCCGAACCTGTCGGAGCAGGGCACTTTTCGCTTCCGATGTTGGCGGCGCCGCCCGGCATGCCAGCATGCGGCCATGCCCCTGCGTCCGACCGCGCTCATCGTCGCCTTCGTCCTTGCGACCAACCTGCCGGCGCAATCCGTGCCGAGCCCCGCGTCCTTCGACTGGGTGGCCTCCGGAGGCGGCCTGCGCAACGACAAGGTGCGCGGGCTGACGGTCGGTCCGGACGGATCGGTCTACATCGCCGGGGAGTCCTTCGGTGAAGTCACCTTCGTCAAGGAAGTCGTCGCAGGACTCGGCGACTACGACACCTTCCTGGCCAAGCTGTCACCCCAAGGCGTGCCGCAGTGGACGCGTCTCTCCGGCGGACCCAAGACCGACCGCGCCTATGGGGTGGCCGTGGGGCGCGGGGGCGACGTCTACGTCACCGGACACTTCCAGGGTGAGACCGCACGTTTCGGTGACATCGAAGTGAAGGGCAACGGAGACTACGACGCCTACCTGGCCTGCTATTCCGCGGAAGGCGCCGTCCGCTGGGTCCGAACCTTGGGCGGCAAGGGTTATGACTACGGCCATGGCGTGGCCGTAGACCCCTCGGGCGACGTCGTGATCGCCGGCGCCCTGGTCGGCGAGGCCGACATCGGCGGACGCAAGGTGGGCACCGGGAAGTCGGCCGGCCTCCTCTGCGCCAAATATTCTCCTGACGGGGAGCTCAGATGGGTGTGGGTTTCCAAGGGCCTCAGCGGCGCGTCCGCCCATGGCGTGGCCGTCGACGGGCAGGGCCGGATCGTCATCGCCGGACTCGTCCGTGGAGCCGGAGAATTCGCAGGCCGAGCCATTTCCGCGCCCCAGGGCACGTCGGCCTTCGTGGCCAAGCTGTCACCGGAAGGCGAGGCCCTCTGGACCGCCGTCCATCCCGGCGCGCCCAGCAACCTCTTCCATGAAGTCACCTGCGATCCTCAGGGCCGCGTCTGGGCGGTCGGGATGTACAAGGGCAGGGCGGAGGTCGGGAAGGACGTCCACCGGTCGTCCAAGCCGGAGGACAGCGACGGGATCGTCTGCCATTATTCGGCCGACGGCGAGCTGCAGTGGAGCCGCACCCTGAACGGGCCGGCCGTCGATTACGTCCTCGGCGTCGCCACCGACGGCTCCGGCGCCTGCTACGTCACCGGAGAATCCGGCGCCGAATCCGTCGCCTTCGGTCGTCCCTTCCTCAGCCGAGGTTCCGTGGACATCTTCGTCGCCAAGCTCTCGCCCAAAGGTGACCTTGAGTGGATCAACCAGGCCGGCGGACTCCTCGGCGACAACGCCTATGTCGCCGCCTGTGACGCGCGGGGCGGACTCTACGTCGCCGGAGCCTTCGGCGGCACCGCGCACTTCGGCGCCATCGCGGCCGTCGCGCCGGGTTCGGGCAACGAGGCCCATGTGGCGCGCATCGACCTGCGAAGGACGGAGTCACAGGCCAGACTTCCACGTGACCAGCTCCTCCTGCGCCGCGTCGACGACGACGTCCAGCCCGTCAAGGACGCCTCCCAATGGAATGACCGCAGGAGAGAGATTCTGCGCGGCATGCAGTCCGTCATGGGAGCCTTGCCGAATCCCCCGCGACGCAGCCCGCTCGACCTGAAAGTCGAGCAGGAGGATGACATGGGTTCCTATGTCAGGCGCAGGATCACTTACGTCGCCAGCGGCAATGCGCGCGTGCCTGCCTACCTTTGCATCCCCAAGGCCGCGCTCGTGAAGGACGCCCCCAGGGCTCCGGCCGTGCTCTGCCTGCATCCCACCGACGACAAGGTCGGCGTCGGCGTCGTGGTCGGCCTCGGCGGCAAAGCCAACCGCCAGTATGCCGCCGAACTCGCTGAGCGCGGGTTCGTGACCCTCTCGCCCGCGTATCCCTTACTGGCCTCCTACCAGCAGCTGCCCGCCTCCCTCGGACATGCGGGAGGCACCGTCATGGCCGTGTGGAACCACATGCGCGGCCTGGATCTGCTCGACTCCCTTCCGTATGTGAAGATCGGCGCTTACGGCGCCATCGGACATTCTTTGGGCGGGCACAACGCGGTCTACCTCGCGGCCTTCGACCCCCGCGTGAAGACTGTCGTGTCCAGCTGCGGCCTCGACCAGTATGTCGACTACTATGACGCCCGTCCGGACGTCTGGAAGTTCGGCAAGGGCTGGTGCCAGACCCGTTACATGCCCCGCATGGCCGAATATGCCGGCCGCCTGGAGGACATCCCCTTCGACTTCTCGGAGATCGTCGCGACCCTTGCGCCGCGTTCGGTGCTCATCGTGGCCCCCTTGCGCGACTCCAACTTCCGCTGGCGCAGCGTCGACAAGGTCGCCGCCGCGGCGCGACCCGTCTATGCGCTCCTCGGGGCCGAGGAAGCCCTGCAGGTCGAGCATCCCGACTGCGAGCACGACTTCCCCGACGACATGCGCGAGCGGGCCTACCGCCTCCTCGAGCGGGACCTCCGCTGAGCTTCAGCGCACCAGACAGGGCCGCTTCGGGTCGAACTTCCAGCCCGGGATGAGGAACTGCATCGCGACCGCGTCATCGCGTGAGCCGCCCGGCAGACGCCGGTAGGCCTCGTGCGCGGCCTCCAGCCTGGCTTCGTCGATCTCGACCCCCAGACCCGGACGATCCGGCACCGTCAGATGCCCGTCCACGATGCGCAACGGCTCCTTCGTGATGCGCTGACCTTCCTGCCAGATCCAGTGCGTGTCTATGGCCGTGACCTCGCCGGGGGCGGCGGCCGCCACGTGCGTGAACATCGCCAGCGAGACATCGAAGTGGTTGTTGGAGTGCGAGCCCCAGGTCAGCCCGTGCTCCTTGCAGGTCGCCGCGACCTTCACCGAGCCGCGCATCGTCCAGAAGTGCGGGTCGGCCAGCGGGATGTCCACCGCCTTGAGCCGCAGCGCGTCCTGCAGCTGCGGCCAGTCCGTCGCGACCATGTTCGTGGCCGTCGGCAGTCCCGTCCGACGGCGGAATTCGGCCATCACCTCGCGCCCGTTGCGTCCGTTCTCCGCGCCGCAGGGGTCTTCCGCATAGGCGAGCACCCCCTTGAGCTGCGTGCCCACCCGGACAGCCTCCTCGAGTGACCAGGCCCCGTTGGGGTCGAGCGTCACCCGGGCCTTCGGGAACCTGGCATGGAGCGCCCGGACCGCGTCCGCTTCCGCGTCGGCGGCCAGCACGCCTCCCTTCAGCTTGAAGTCCTGGAAACCGAAGCGCTCCTGCGTCGCCTCGGCCAGACGCACGATCGCTTCGGGCGTCATCGCCTCCTCGTTGCGCAGCCGATGCCACGCCACCGTCGAGCCGGATTCGTCACGGTAGGGAAGGGTCGTCTTGCGACGGTCCGCCACGTAGAACAGGTAGCCCAGCGCCAGCACCTTCCGGCGCAGCATCCCGCCATCGTCGAGCAGCGCGGCCACCGGCAGGTCGCGGGCCTGGCCGAGGAGGTCGAGCAGCCCCGATTCCAGCGCCGTCACCGCATGGATCGTCACCCGCAGGTCGAACGTCTGCAGGCCACGTCCGCCCGCGTCACGGTCGCCGAACTTGCGCGAGACCTCGTCCAGCAGCGGGCCGTATTCCGCCACCGGACGACCGATGAGCATCGCGGCGGCCTCCTCGACCGTCTGTCGGATCTTCTCACCGCCTGGGACCTCGCCGACGCCCGTGCGGCCCGAGCCGTCGGTGATGAGCACCACGTTGCGCGTGAAGAACGGCCCGTGGGCGCCGCTGAGATTGAGAAGCATGCTGTCCTCGCCGGCGACCGGCACGACGCGGATGGAGCGGATGAGCTGGGTGGACATCGGGTGGGAAGATTTCAGGCGCGTCGGAAGCGTACGAACAGGACCAGCGCCGCCGTGAGCAGGGACGAGGCGGCCAGGCCGTGGAGGCCCAAGGTCACGCTGCCCGTCGTCTCCTTGATCCAGCCGAAGGCCGTGGGGGCGAAGAAACCGCCGAGATTGCCGAGCGAATTGATGAGCGCGATGCCGGCCGCCGCCACGCGCGGATCCAGCTCCTTCTGGGGGATCGGCCAGAACAGCGAGGCCGCGGACTTGAAGCCCAGCGCCGAGACGCAGATGCACACGAATCCTGCGACCGGTCCGCCGAGCGTGGCGGCGAACATGCCGAGCCCGGCGACCGTCAGCGCGACCGCCACCCAGCCCTGCTGGCCCGGACGGCGCGCGGCGGCCACCGCGAAGAGATACATCCCCGCGATGGAGATCAGCCAGGGGATCGAATTGAAAAGCCCCACCTGCATGTTCGAGAGCCCGCCCATGCCTCGGATGATCTCCGGCAGCCAGAAGGTCACCGCGTAGATCGTGAGCTGGATCGCGAAGTAGACCCAGCAGAAGAAGAGCAGCTTCGGGTCGAGCAGCAGTTCGCCCAGGCCCGCCTTGGGGCGGGTGATGGCGGCCGCGCGCTCCGACTCCACCGCCGAGGAAAGCGCCTGACGCTCCTCCGGGTTGAGCCAGCGCGCCTCCGCCGGCAGCGAATCAAGCCAGACCCAGAGGATTCCGGCCATGCCGACCGAAAAGACGCCTTCGATGAGCACCATCCACTGCCAGCCGTGCAGCCCCATCCCTTCGATGCTCATCAGCCCGGCCGAGAGCGGACCTGATATGACCGAGGCGATCGCCGAGCCGCTGAGGAAGATCGCCATGGCGCGTCCGCGTTCCGACGAGGGGAACCAGCGCGTGAAGTAGTAGACCACGCCGGGGAAGAACCCCGCCTCGGCGGCGCCGAGCAGGAAGCGCAGCGCGTAGAATTCATCCGCGTCCCGGACGAAGGCCAGCAGCGCGGCGAGCGCGCCCCAGACCGCCGCGATGAGCGTCAGCCAGCGGCGGGCGCCGAGCCGTTCCAGCGCCATGTTGGCGGGCACCTCGAAGAGCGCGTAACCCCAGAAGAACAGCCCCGCTCCGATGCCGTAGGCCGTGGCGCCGATGCCCAGGCTGGCCTCCAGCTGCGGCTTGATGAAGCTGACGTTCACCCGGTCGACGTAGTTGACGATGAACATCACCACGAAGAGCGGGAGCAGCCGCCACTTCGCCTTGGAGACGGCCGAGGCCAGCGCGGACTGGTCGCCGGTCCGGCTCACTGCGGTCCGAGCTTGGACATCAGCGCCGCCAGCCGTTCGACCTCATCGGCCTTGAGCTCCGTGAGCGGGGCGCGGACCGGGCCGGCGTCGTGTCCGGCCAGACGGGCGCCGGCCTTGACGATGCTGACCGCGTAGCCCGCCGAGCGGTTGCGGATCTCGAGGTAGGGCAGGAAGAACGTGTCGAGCAGCCGGTTCTGCGTC